>JBEGJD010000416.1:0-6958 GCA_041184765.1 Verrucomicrobiota bacterium
GAGTACCGCGTCGGCGAGGTGCGGCCGAGCCTCGCGCCGTCGATGGACATCCAGGTGGCGTCGAACTTCGAGCGGTTCCTCTATTTCTCCGAGGGCCGTGACCCCGCGCGGGTCCGTGCCGTGATGGCGGAGTTCAAGCGCACGGGGGCATACCGGTTCCCGAGTTTTGATCGCGACATCTTCAGCGCGTCGCGGACCGACGACCGTGAGATCGCGGAGATCATCGCGCGGGTGCACCGGCAGCACGGTTACGTGGCCGACCCGCATACCGCGTGCGGTTTCAAAGATCTGAATCCGGAACGCGTGAATGTGGTGCTCTCGACGGCGAGTCCCGCGAAATTTCCGGACACGATCCGCGCGGCCATCGGCGTCGAGCCCACGCATCCGAGCCTCGAGGCCTTGAAGTCGCGCCCAATTGTAAAGCATCGCCTTCACGCCACGCCCGACACGATCCGCGCTTTCATCGACTCGCGGGCGGTTTAGCCGCTGCGGGTCGCTGAAATCACCGTCCCGCCGCGAAGCCGTCGGGCAGGCGACGGTCAACGCCGCCCTCGAGAATCCCGTCCTTCGGGTTCAAGATGATAGCCTCGGCGATTCCTTGGAAGGGCAACTCGACGAGCGTGTGCCCCATGCCGCGCAGCAGATTGAGGGTGTCGGGGGAGAAGGCGTTGCGCTCATGCGCGATGCGGTCGGGCAGCCACTGATGGTGGAGCCGCGGGGCGTCGATCGCCTCCTGGGCGTTGAACCCGAAGTCCACCGCGTGGACGATGGTGTTGATGACGCTGTTGATGATGGTGCGGCCGCCCATTGCGCCCGTGACCATGAAGAGCTGGCCGTCCTTGGTGAGAATGGAGGGAGACATGCTTGAGAGCATGCGTTTTCCAGGGCGGGCGAGGTTGGGCGTAGTGCCGATCAGGCCGGTCTCGTCGGTGAGTCCCGGCACGGCGTTGAAGTCCCCCATCTCGTTGTTGAGGAGAAATCCGGCCCCGGGCACGACGATCCGCGAGCCGTAGCCGTATTCGAGCGTGTAGGTGAGGGCGACGGCGTTGCGTTGCGCATCCACGACGGAAAAATGGGTGGTTTCCTGCGATTCGTAGGGCCACTCGAAGCGGTCGCTCGCCGACTTGGACGCCTTGGCAGGGTTGATGGTGCGGCGAAGTTCCGCCGCGTGTTCCTTCTAAATCAGGCGGGCGAGGGGAAGCTCGGGGTTGAAGTCCGGATCGCCCACGTGGCGAGCGCGATCGGCGAAGACGCGGCGCATGGCCTCGGCCATCAGGTGCGCATTGCGGGCGGAGCCGGGACCGTTCGCCGCGAGATCGTAGCCCTCGAGGATGTTAAGCGCCTGGATGACGGCGATGCCTCCTGAGCTGGGCGGCGGCATGCCAATGATCCCGAAGCCGCGGTAGGTTCCGGTGACGACGGCGCGTCGCTTCGCCTCGTAGGCCTTCAGGTCGGCGAGCGTGATCAGGCCATCGTTGGCCTTCATGTCCTCGACGATCAGCCGGGCGGTCTCCCCCTCGTAGAACCCGGCCGGGCCCTGCTCGGCGATGCGCTCCAGGCTGCGCGCGAGGTCGGGTTGCCGGAGGATGTCGCCGGCAGCGTACGGGGTGCCGTTTTTTGAAAACTGCGCGAGTGAGGCCGGGTACTTTCGGAGTTGCGGCAACACTCCCTCCAGCGAGCGGGAGAGACCGTGGGAAACCTCAAACCCGTCCCGGGCCAGCCGGATGGCGGGCTGCAGGAGCTCCTTCCAGGGCCTGGTGCCGTGTTCCTTCCACGCGAGATGAAGTCCGGCGACGGTGCCGGGCACGCCGACCGCGCGGTGACTGAAATGATGGCGCCCGGAGTCGTACTTCCCGTCCTTCAGCCACATCTCGGGCGAGGCGGCGGCGGGCGCCTTCTCGCGGAAATCATAAGCCACCGGTTCACCGGAGGCGGGCCGGTAGACGATGAAGCCGCCGCCGCCGATGTTGCCCGCGGTCGGATGCGTGACCGCCAGCGCGAAGGCGGTCGCCACCGCCGCGTCGATCGCGTTGCCACCGGCGCGGATCACCTCGAAGCCGACCTTCGAGCCGATCTCATCCTGCGTCACCACCATTCCTTGCCGCGCGCGGGTGGGCGCCGATGCGGCAAGGGCCGCGGGTGACGGGATCAAAGCCGCGGCCGTGACGGCGGCGGTGAGGAGCGAAACGAAAGGTCGGAAAAAAGACGCGGGGCGCATGGTCGGACCATGCGCCCCGCGGAAGGGTCGTCAAACTACCGGCCGGGGTTTCAGAAGCGGCCGGTGAAGCCGAGGCGGAGGGCGGAGCCGGAGCCGGCGGCGTAGGTGAAGAGCTTCCGGTTGTACACGTGCACGTAGTCGTTGTTCGTGTAGTCGTTGGTGAGATTGTAGAGGTCGACGTTGAGCACGTAACGCGGGCTGAAGGTGTACTGGATCTTCAGGTCGATCAGCGTGCGGCTGTGCTGGTAGGTGGGGTATTCCGCGGCGCGCGTCGCCAAGCCCAGGACCGTCGAGCGGAAGAACTCCCCGCGGTAATTACCCATGAGGCGCACGACGAAGCCGTTGTGGATGAACGAGAATCCGGTGTTGAAGGTGTGGGGCGTGAGCAGGGGCAGTCGGCTGGTGCTGCCGGTGGCCGCGCCGTAGTCGCCGTACGTGTCGAGGTAGGTGTAGTTGGCGAAGAAGCCGAGGCCGCGCCAGATGCCGGGCAGCATGGTGTACTGCTGCGTGTAGTTGAACTCGAGGCCCTTGATCCACGCGCTGCCGACGTTCTCGTTGCGCGTGACCTGCCAGCCGGCGTAGTCGCCCGCGAAACCGTTGTTCGGCCCCTCGGGCACCACGGAGCGGATGGAGCGGAAGTAGTTGCTGATGTCCTTGTAGAATCCGCCCGCGGAGATCTGGCCGATGCCGCCGAGGAAGTGGGAGAACGAGAGCTCGAAGTTGTCGGAGGTGTACGGCTTCAGCGCCGGGTTACCCGCCGACAGGGTCTGCGCGAGTTCGTTGGGCACGATCGCGGGCAGAAGGTTGGTGGGGCTCGGCCGGGTGATGGTCGCGTTGTAGCTTGTGCGGACCTGTGTGTTGGGCGTGATCTGGTAGACGAAGTGCAGGCCGGGGAACACATGGTCGTACTTCGTCCCCTGCTTGGTCCAGGCGCGGAAGTTGTCGCGCGCGCGGGCCGCGTTCTGGTCGTTCGTCAGGGTCGAGTTGGCGTTGTTGTTCGCATTGGAGACCCGGAGGTAGTTCGAACCGCTGGAGCGCGTCTCTTCCCAACGCAGGCCGGTGAGCATCCGCAGGCGGCCGAAGCGGGCGTCACCCATGATATAAGCGGCGTTCACCGTGTTCTCAAACGCGGCGTCGTTGGCGAGCGACTGGTAGACGGTGTTCCAGACGTCGGTGGGGGTCTGCGTCCAGTTGCTGCGGTTGGCGAACGGGTCCCCGGGGTTGCCGGTCTCGGCCAGCTGCACGAACGGGAAGGGGCCGTACTTACCCTCGGACACGAGCATGTTGTAACCGAGGAACGGGGTGATGCCGCCGTTCTCGGGGGTGGTGGGCTTCCCGGCGTAGGTGTAGTAGGCGAGATCACGACGCTGTTCCTGCTCGAACTTCGCCTGCTTCAGGCCGGTCTTCAGCGTGATCGGGAAGCGCGTGGCGAAGGTTTTCTGCAGGTCGAGGTTCGCGCCGCTGCGTTTCGCCGGGGCCTGGTAATTGATGAGCTGGGCGTCGGGGCGCATGATGTAGTTGGCGGGGTTGCTCCAGTCGGGGCCGCCGGTCTGCGTCACGCGCGGCATGAGGCCGCCGTCCTCGCGGTCGAGCACCCACGACACACGGCTGAGCCGCGCGCCCAGTTGGTGCAGCTTCGGGTAATGCGTCATGTTCTGGGAGTAGTTAGCGTCGAACTTCAGGAGCCCGCTGCCGTCCCAGAGCTTGGTCTCCCAGCCCGCGGCCCAGGTGGAGGCGCGGGTCTCGCGCAGGTAGAGGACCGACTGGGTGTCGATCTGGCCGGCGCCGTCGGCGATGCTCACCACGTTGAAGGTGGAGCCGGGCTTGAAGCTTGAGGCGGCGCGCGGCGCGGTGGCCAGCCAGCGGAAGTAGGAGTTGTTGGAGCCGCTGCGGCGCTGGATCAGGTTGATGGTGTTCTTGAAGTATACCGAGGCGCGGTCGCTGATCTTGTAGTCGAGGGATAGGGCGGTGTTGTACGAGGGCGTCTGCGTGCCGAGGTTACCCCATTGGCCGGCGCCGGCCGCGCGGAGCAGCGGCTCGCTCACGGGGGCGCGGGACAACTCCGGCGGCACCCAGTAGGCGTCGCTGTTGCCGGCCGCCGTGCGGTGGCCGATCTCGTTGATGACATTGTTGTTGATCGTGCGGTTGAAGGTGGCGCTTACGCCCAGGTTGTTCTTCCCGCCGAACACGCTCAGCACGTCGGAGTAGTTCACGTCGATGAGCGAGGGCTCGAACGGCGTGCTGAACGGCACGCTTTTGTCCTGGTAGTCCTTGATGTAGGTGTAGCCGGCGGTGAGCGTGATGTTCCGGCCGGGCGCGCGGTCGAAGGCGCGCTTCGTGCGCAGGTTGAGGTAACCCGAGATCGCGTTGCCATCCATGTCGGGCGTCGGGGCCTTGATGACCTCAAGGGAGGCCACGCTGCCCGAGCTCACCTGGCCGAAGTAGACGTTGCCTAGGCTCACCGAGGATCCACCCGACACCGCGATCTGGTTGCCGTCCATCAGCAGCGACGAGAAATCCTGCGTCATGCCGCGCACATAGATCGCGTCTACCTTGCCGCCGGAGCCGTCGACCGAGATGCCCGACAGACGCATGATAAGCTCGCCCACCGCGGCGCCGGGGTTGCCGAACGCGTCGATGGCGGCGACCGTCTTCACGTTGGCGGCCGAGCGCTCCTCGTTGATGGCGGCGGCCTGGCCCTCGCGGATCGTCTTCACGACGAACTTGTCCATCTTGTACAGCGTCGAGGTCATCGCGACATCGCGACGGACCGTGTCGCCGGCTTTCACTTCCACCCCGAACCGCTGGTCATCTAGGCCCGAGTAGGTGACGACGAGGGTCTGCGGGCCCTCGGACAGCACCAGCCGGTACATGCCGTTGTTATCGGTCGTGACCGAAATGCTTGATCCGGCGACTCCGACGAACGCGCTGGTGAGCACGTCACCGGTGTTCTGGTTGATGACCTGGCCGGTGACGACGCCCGTGCGCGCGGACTGCGCGTGGACGCTGACGGCAAGGGTGAGGAGGAGGGCGAGGATACGATGCATGGTGTAGGTTGGGGAGTGGGGCGACGGCTTGGCCGGCGCGGTGCGGGGAAAAGGTGCAAGGCAACTCTATGGGGATTCAAGCCCAGGGATTGCGCCGTATTTGCGGATGGAAGCGGGAGCGGCTCCGGGTCAGCGCGAGCCGGGTGCCGTGGTCTCGTAGCGTTCCCAGCCCGCGACCAACTCGCGCACCACGCGCGATCCGACGCGGTAAGCGGCCTCGAGCGACGGAATGAGTCCCGAAAACGTGCCGGGGGCCTCGCTGTTCAGGCTATCCACCGCCGAGGCGCCGGGCCACGGGGAATCGTAGTTGCTGGCGGTGCGAAGAACGAGGGCGCGGCGGGGATCGCAGCGGCCGGCCTGACCCAGCAGTTCCAGCGCGCGTAGCGTGCCGGTGTCCTCCATCGCCGTCATCACGTAGTTGGCTTTTCCGTCAGTGTAGTAGCGCAACCAATCGTTGGCCCAGGTGTTCATCCGGCTCCCGTGCCAGAACGTGCTTGAGGCCATCGCGTCACCGATGAGCACGAAAGGGGCGCGCGTGGCGGCCGGGATTCCGTCGTAGCGGGAGCGCAAGCGCCGCAGGCCCTCGGAGTCCGGCAACTCCGTGTCCTTGGTCAGGGCGTGAGCCCATTCAACCAGCCCTGGATCGAGGGTGAAAACCTGTCCGGGCCTCGTCGCCGCGCGGGGCCGCTCGTAGGGCCGGCGTTTTCCCAGCGGCACGTAGCCCGTGGGCCAATCCGCCGGGATCTCCCGCGCGTCGAACTCGTGCGCGAGATCGCCCTCCACCACATAACGCGCCCACGCGGCGGAACCCAGCGAGGCGTCCGCGGGATCGACGCCGGCGATCCCGGCCACGACCCAGTACGCGCGGCGCAGGTCGAAGCGCGGATCGAGGCCGAGGGCCATGACGGCCGCCGCGGCATTGGTGTTGCCCACGCCGGTGAGGAGCGCGACGACCGACGCGTCGGCGTTGGCGTGCACCGGATGCGGCGCGGCCGGCACCGTGATGACCCGTTCCAAGCCTTCGCGCTCCACCCAGAACTGCAGCTCGCCCGGCCGGTCTCCCTTCGGCTCCCCGATCTCGAACATCGTCACGACGACGACCTTGGGTCGAAAAACCTCCGCCGCGGGCAACGCAGCGAGGGAAATCAGGGCGAGGAGACCGCCGAGGAGACGGCCGCCGTGAAGACGAGGGAGGCGGATCATGATTTTTGGAAACGTCCGGCGCGGCTTGGTCGCGACGGTGAGGTTGTGGTGCGGGAAGCGGTGGCGCCTACCGGACAGATACGTTGCGGGTGTGCACGAAAAGCCGAGCGCAATTCGGCGGGGACGCGTCTTCGCGCGCGGACGCTGGGAGGAGGAATGGGGAAAGCCGGAAGCGCGGGAATCGGGCCGGGTGGATCTGGAAATCAGGAGATCAGGAATTCTCGCGGCGTTTCGAATTTCGCGTTCTTCCTATTAATCGATGTCGGGTAGCGACGAAACCGGGTGGGGCCCACGGAACTCACGGAAAAATCGGAAAACCCATCGGCCTAAGGTGAGACTGTTCGCCCCGAACCAGTCCGACTGCCGGCGATGGTGCGTCCGTTAAGCGCCGGCCTCGGAGCGAGCGTTCCAAGTAGGCCCAAAGGACTCAGCGCGCGGGGCCCGAGTACGGGAGAATCCGCTTCGTCCGCAGCAGCCGGCCGCTCGCGTC
>JBEGJD010000417.1:0-3167 GCA_041184765.1 Verrucomicrobiota bacterium
CCACGTGGACGGAACGATCGGTTTTCACAGCGTCGCGATCCCTAGGTATTCCGCCGCCTCAACCGGCTTCGGGCGCGGCGCCAACGCACTCCTCCAGCGGTCGCGCGGTGATTCCGTCGGCCATGGCGTACGACCGCGTTCCCGGATAAACCACCCAGACCTCGTCGAGTGCGGCGTCGGACTTGGCGACGTGCATCGAGCGCGTCGCCACCGGCGCGTCCGACCGTTTGAACTCCACTCCGATCCTCCGTCCGTCGGTCTCCATCACCAGATCCATCTCGGGGCCGCTGTGAACCGCATAGAACCACGCCTGCGCGGGCCGCCAGGCGCGCAGGATTTCCTCCAGCGCGAATCCCTCCCAAGAGGCACCGACCTTCGGATGCGTGAGCAACGCGGATGCCGACTCCATGCCGCAAAGGCTGTGGAAAAGGCCGGAGTCGCGGAAATAAATCCGCGGGGTCTTCACCAGCCGCTTTCCCAAGTTGGCATGCCACGGTTGCAGCCGCCGGATCATGAAAGTCTGCTCCAACGCATCCAGGTAGGCGCGCGCCGTGTTGGGCGCGATCCCCAGCGAGGCCGCGATCTCACTGCCGTTCCAAACCTGAGCGTGGTAGTGCGCCAGCATCGTCCAAAAGCGTCCCATCAGCGCCGGTGAAAGGCCGAATCCCAGCACCGCGAGGTCACGCTCGAGAAACGTCTGGATGAAGTTCCGCCGCCACACGGCGCTCTCCTGCTCGTCCGCGGCGAGGAACGATCGCGGGAAACCACCCCTTCGCCACAGTGCTTCCTGCGTTTCTACCGGAACTTCCCGGAGATCAAAACCGCGCATCTCGATGGTCTCCACGCGTCCCGCCAGGGATTCGGCGCTTTGGCGCGACAGTTCAGGCGACGCACTGCCAAGGATCAGAAAGGTCGCCGGGCGCTCCGGACGGTCCGCCAGCACCCGAAGGACCGGAAACAGAGCCGGCTGACGCTGCGCTTCATCGATCACCACGAGACCCCGCAAACCGCGAAGCACAGTCATCGACTGCTCAAAGGCCTGCCGCACCGCCGGATCATCCAAATCGAAGTAGGAAGCCGCACCGGGGTCCAAAAAGCACCGCGCCAGCGTGGTTTTCCCGCACTGCCTCGGCCCCACGAGAGCAACCACCGGACTCCTTCCCAAAGCCCTGCGAACACGGGTGATATAACTCCCCCTAGGAATCATCATGAAATCCTGCAACGGCGTTGCTGTTTTTCAACTAGTTTCCTTAAACAACTATCTTCACTCACTTTGTGCTTCTTTAGTGCCTGCTTTCTTCCAAGACAAGCGTGCCCTGGGGTGGCGGCGGGCCGACGCCTGCAACCCGTGAATGAAGGTCATCCGCGATTGGCCGTTAAGTTCGCTCCGGGGCTGAATGGCCGTCGTGCGCCACCTGAGCCTGCCTACCTCGGACACAAATCTCCGGTCACCTCCGATCGCGGTTGCACATTTCGGCCCGGCCCCTGCGCCGACGCCGCATCGTCCGCGACCAAGCCCCAGCATCGACTCGCGACAGAAACCCACCAAGGTGCTCACGGTCGCCACCACCCCGCGTCCGTCCGGCCCTCAGCCGCCCGCGACTTTACCCTCCCCATGAAAATCCTCCGTTGCCTTCGCGCCGCCCGGATGGGCGCACTGTCACTCCTCCTTCCGGTCGCGCTCGCCGCCGCCGAACCCCAGCGCCTCGCACCGCTGTATGCGGATGCCGCGCCGGTGATGGCTTGGGAGAAACTGCGGGACGTGAAATTGCCGGACACCGTGATCACCTCCGTCACGATGGAGCCGGCGGAAAACGCGGTGCGGGTCACCGCGGTGGTCTCGCACCCGCCCGCATCGGATCGCGTCACCGTGTGGGTGGCGTTGCCGCTGAAAAACTGGAACGGCCGCTTCCGCGGCAACGGCGGCGGAGGCTTTGTCGGCGGAAGCCCGGCGAGCCTTAAGGCCCCCGTGATGCAGGGCTTCGCCACGGCCGCCACCGACACCGGACACGAGGGCGGCAGCGGCAGCTTCGCGCTCGACGCAAACGGCCGGCCCAACTGGCAACTGATCCGCGACAACGCCTACCTCGGCATCCATGCGATGACCGTCGTCGGCAAGGCCCTGACGCAGGCGTTTTACGGCCGGCCGGCCCGCTACGCGTATTTCGTCGGCGCATCCACCGGCGGGCGACAGGGTCTGATGGAAGCGCAGCGCTTTCCCGACGACTACGACGGCATCCTCTCGGGCTGTCCGGCGATCAACTGGCACCGCTTCGTCCCGGCGAGCCTCTGGCCGCAGGCGGTGATGTTCGAGACAGGCACGCTGGTCTCGAAAGCCAAGCTCGCGGCCGTCACCGCCGCGGCCGTGGCGGCGGGCGACGGGCTCGACGGCGCCGTGGACGGCGTGATCGAGGATCCGGACACGTTCACGTGGGACCCCGCGGCCTTTGTCGGCACCAAAGTCGGCGCGGAAACGTTCACCGCCGCCGACGCCGAAGTGGTACGCCGAATCTGGGAAGGACCACGCGGGCATGGCGGAAAATTCATCTGGCACGGCCTCACGCGAGGCACGGATCTCACCGCGACCGCGGGCACGGACGGAGATCCGCTGGTGGCGAAACCGTTCGCCATCGCGCTCGACTACTTCCGCTACTTCCTCGTCCACGATCCCAAGTGGGAAGGCACGAAAATGGGTAAGGCGGAATTCGAGCTCTGGTGGAACCAATCGGTTGAACAGTACGGTGCCGTCCTGGGTACGGACAACTCGGACCTCACGCGTTTCCGGGCGCGGGGTGGCAAGGTGCTGATTTACCACGGCACCGCGGACCAATTGATCCCGCACCGCGGCTCGATCGACTACTTCGAACGCGTGCAGCGCGCGATGGGCGGCGCGGCGGCGACGGCGGAGTTCGCGCGGTTGTTTCTCATCCCCGGCGTAAACCATGGCTTCAAGGGCGCAGGCCCCACGCCCGTCGGGCAATTCGAGGCGCTCGTGCGCTGGGTGGAGGAAGGCAAAGCCCCGGACCACCTCGAAGGTGAAGTGCGTGACGCGAGCGGCCGGCTGCTGCGGACGAAGCGGATTCTCCCGTACTCGGGCCCCGCGCGCTGAGTCCTTTGGGCCTACTTGGAACGCTCGCTCCGAGGCCGGCGCTTAACGGACGCACCAT
>JBEGJD010000418.1:0-3163 GCA_041184765.1 Verrucomicrobiota bacterium
AGGAAAAAGGTGCGCCACGTCAGCGTCGCGGAGAACGCGCCCATCGCGGCGATCGCGAGGGTGAAGGGCAGGGGGTTGCCCGGGCCCGCGCGCACGGCGACGGTGCCGCCGGTGAGATTGAGCGCGCCCATCAGGATCCAGTAGCGCCGGAGCTGGCGCCGACGCTTTGAATCGTCGAGCGGGCCGGTTTCGAACAGGCCCGCTTTCTCCTGCCGCGCTTGTTCCGCGCGGATGACGCTGCGTACTTCATTGTCGCGGTCGCGTTCACGATTCACGCCGGTGACCGGCACGCCGCGCACTGCGTCCTGGAGGATGTCGCGCAGATCAACTTTTCCGCTCCCCGGTGCCTCGGGTCCCGGATCCGGGCGAGCGACGGCCTGTGGTGCGGGAGGCAACGTCCGTTCGTTCACCACCTCGAATTCCGTCGGCTTGAAGCTCAACGGGCGGCGTGGCGTTTCCGGCTTATCGGGCATGGACGCAACGTGCCTTCTGACGTGTGCAGCGTAAAGCGCGCGGGTGGCACCGGCCGTAACGGCGTGGCGCCGCGAGGCGTCGATTGACGCGGCGGTTGGTGCCGCCGAGCATCTCACCTTCGCCCCTCCCTGCCGCCCGTGCGCCCCGCTGTTTCCTTTGTCGTCTTGTCCGCCCTCTCCGCGTCCGTGTTGGCCGCGGCGCCCGCGAAGTCCGGCGTCGCCTTGCCGGCGCCCGCGCGGGCCTTCCTCGAGCAGCACTGCGCTTCGTGCCACGATGCGGTGGAGAAAAAAGGGGACCTCGATCTGGACGCGCTGGCGTTTAGTCCCGCGGATCCGCGGAACCACGCCTTCTGGGTGAAACTGCACGACCGCGTGGTGTCCGGTGAGATGCCGCCGGCGAAGAAACCGCGACCGACCGCGGGCGAATTGCAGGCCTTCCTTGGCGCGATCTCCTCGGAACTTGTTGCGGCCGAGACCGCCCGGCTCGCCGAAGAAGGTCGGGCGACGCGTCGGCGATTGAACCGTCTGGAGTACGAGAACGCGGTGCGCGACCTCCTGCAGGCCCCGTGGTTGCAGGTGAAGGAATGGCTGCCGGAGGACGGCGAGGCCTTCCGTTTCAACAAGGTGGGCGAGGCGCTCGATGTCTCGCACGTGCAGATGGCGCGCTACCTCGGCGCGGCCGAGTACGCCCTGCGGCAGGTTCTCGCCCGGCAGGCGGAGCGGCCCGAGACTAAGGTTACTCGTTACTACGCCCGCGAGCAGCGCAGCTTCACCGGGCCGATGAAGTTCACCGTGATGAACACGGCGCCGGAACGCGCGACCTTCCCGGTGCTCGATCGTTCCGCGCAGCCGGAAGTGCGGGCCGGCAAGGCGCCCGTGACGGTTGGCGCGGCGGACCCCGCGACGCGCGAGCTGGAGGGGGTGGGGCTGGTGGCGAGCACCTACGAGCCCCTCGAGCCGAAGTTCACCGGCTTCAAGGCGCCGCAGGCCGGCCGCTACCGCCTGCGTTTCAATGCTCTCTCGGTCTGGGTGGGTCCGACGAAACCCGTGAAGGGAAAACCAGACCGCTGGTACATTCCGGATCTCGACGACATTTCGCCGGGTCGGCGCGAGGAGCCGGTCACGATCTATTCCGAGATTCCCCCGCGGCAGCTGCGGTGGCTGGGAAAGTTTGACGTGACGCCGGACCCCGCGGTGCACGAGCTCGACGTGTGGCTGCTGGAGGGCGAGACGATCCGGCCCGACGCGGCGCGTTTCTTCCGGTCGCGTCCGGGCGCGGGCCGCTGGCAGAACCCGCTGGCCGAGAAGGACGGTCAACCCGGCGTGGTGTTCCGCTGGCTGGAGGTCGAGGGACCGATTCTCGAAGCGTGGCCGACGGCCGGTCACCGCCGGCTTTTCGGCGACTTGCCGGTCCGCAACCCGGTCCCCGGCGGCAAAGGGGTCGAGGTGGTTTCCGCCGATCCGCGCGCTGATGCGCGCCGGCTCCTGGACAGCTTCCTGCGCGCGGCTTATCGGCGGCCGGTGCCGGCGGATGAAGTGGAGCGATTCCTGCCGGTGTTCGAACACACGCTCGGAGCGGGCGGCGGTTTTGCTGACGCGATGATCGCGGCCTACACGGCGGTGCTGTGCTCACCCGAGTTCGTCTCGGTCGACGCGCGGCCGGGACCGCTCGACGACCACGCGCTGGCGACGCGCCTCGCGCTTTTCCTGAGCAATTCCGCGCCTGACGCGGAACTGCGCGCGACGGCCGATGCCGGTAAGCTGCGCGACCCCGCGGTGCTGGCGGCGCAGACGGAACGGTTGCTCGGCGATCCGCGCTCGACGCGTTTCACGGAGGCGTTTCTCGACCACTGGCTCGACTTGCGGCGGATCGTGGCGACGGCACCGGACGAGACCCTCTATCCCGACTACTACCTCGACGATCTGCTGGCGGAGTCGGCGCTGGAGGAGACGCAGCTCTTCTTCCGCGAGTTGCTACGGGAGAACCTGCCGGCGCGCACGCTGGTGGCGGCCGATTTCGCGATGCTGAACGAGAAGCTGGCCCTGCATTATGGCCTGCCGCCGGTGAAAGGCGTGGCGCTCCGCCGCGTGCCGTTGCCGGCGGACAGCGTGCGGGGCGGGCTTCTGACGCAGGCGGCGGTGCTGAAGGTGACCTCCAATGGCACGACCACCTCGCCGGTCGTCCGCGGAGCGTGGGTGATGGAGCGCCTCATCGGAAAACCCCCGCCGCCCCCTCCGCCGAGTGTGCCCGCGGTGGAGCCTGATATCCGCGGAGCGGCGACGATCCGGCAGCAGCTCGAAAAACACCGCACGCTGGAGAACTGCGCCTCGTGCCACGTGAAGATCGACCCGCCGGGATTCGCGCTGGAGAGCTTCGACGTCATGGGCGGGTTCCGGGAGCGTTACCGCGCGATGGGCGAGCCGGCGCAGGCGGCGCCGGGGATCGGGCGGGGAGGGCAGAAGTTCGCCTTTCATCTGGCGCTGCCGGTGGACAGCTCGGGACAGACTCCGGAGGGAAAACCCTTCGCCGACGTGCGTGAGTTCAAGCGCCTGCTGCTGGAGGACGAGGCGCAGATCGCGCGGAATCTCGTGCGGCAGCTGGTCGTTTACGCGACGGGCGCGCCGGTGCGTTTCAGCGACCGCGCCGAAGTGGAGGCGATCCTCGGCCGCGCGCGAGCGGGCGGCTACGG
>JBEGJD010000419.1:0-6357 GCA_041184765.1 Verrucomicrobiota bacterium
GCTCCGGGGCGGGACCGAGCCAGAGATTCCAGTCGAGGCCCGGCGGCGGGGCGGGCTCCTCGGCCGGCCGGACGAGGGAGCAGGGGTAGACGGGATGTTCGCACCAGACGTGGACCTCCGAGACGGGGCCGATCACGCCGGCGGCCAGCAGCTCCGCCGTGCGGCAGGCGCCCTCGGAGGCGGAGGATTGCACGCTGGCCTTGGTCACGACCCCGGGGGTGGATGTCACGGCAGCGCGGATACGGCGGACCTCGTCGACGCTGTGGGCGACGGGTTTGGCGCAGTAGAGGTGCTTGCGCAGCTTGAGCGCGGCGAGGGCGATGACGGCGTGGGTGTGGTCGGGCGTGGCGAGGATCAGCGCGTCGAAGTGGGCGGCCTCGCGCTCGAGCATCTCGCGGAAATCCCGGTACCGCGCGGCGGAGGGGAACTTCGCGAATACCTCCCGGGTGCCCTCCCGCGTGTGGTCGACGTCGCAAAGGGCGACGATGTGCTCGTCGCGGCAGCCCTCGAGGTAGGCCTTGCCCATGCCGCCGACGCCGACGGCGGCGATGCGCAGTTTGTCGCGGGGGAGCGCGGCGCGGACGCGCGTGGCGGCGAGCGGCGCGGCGAGGCTGGTGGCGAGGAAGGAGCGGCGGCGTAGGCCGGCGGGAAAAGGGGCGGGCATCAATCAGCGGGTTTCGGGGGACAACGGGCGCACGTGAATCTCGCGGAAGGCGACCGGGCCGTGGTCGCCCTGCAGCATGAGGGGGTTTTCCGGGGCCTCGGGGTGGGACATGGACGAGTGCGTGGGGCCGGAGACCTCCTGGTCGGACTGCACGACGACGCCGTTGAGCAGGACCCGCTCGAAGCGCGCCGGCGCGAGCTTCCGGCCGTCCGGGGCGAAGCGCGGCGCGCGGAAGCGCAGGTGGAGGGATTGCCATTGCCCGGCGGGCCGGCAGGCGTTCACGAGCGGGGGGCGGCCGCCGACGAGTTCCTCCCCGACCTTCCGGGTGTAGATCCCGCCGCAATCGCCGTAGCGGAGGCGGGTCGCGCCGTGGCTGTCGAGGAGCTGGATCTCGTAAAGGCCGTGCAGGTACACGCCGGAGTTCCCCTTGGCCGGGAGGAGAAACTCGAGGTAGAGCTCGATGTCGCCGAAGCGCGCGACCGTGACGAGATTGGACGCCTTGCCGGAGGCGCCGTTGAAGAGGCGGTCGCCGGCGGCCGGCGCGCCCGAGAGGGCGCGGGGATCGGGAACGGGGCTCCAGCCGACGGCGCGAACCGCGGACCAGGAGGGCAGCGCGGGATCCTGGGCGCGCCAGCCTGCGAGGTCGCGGCCGTTGATCAGCGCGATCCATCCGGGTTCGAGCCGGTGCGCGGCGTCTCCTCCCTCCGCGGGGGCCGCGGCGGGAGGGGCCGCGGCCGGGGAAGCGCCGCGGCCCACGGGAGCCGCGCAAAGGAGGGTGGCCGTCGCGATGAGTATGAGGCGCGTCTTCATCACCGGGTGGTGCGCAGGCCGAACGACCAGAGCGAGCCGAAATCGGCCCGGCTGCGCAGCTGCGCGACGGCGGGCGTGCGGGGCGATGTGATCTCGACGTCCTCGTACACGGAGGTGACGTTGCGCAGGTTGGCGAACAGGGTCCATCCGCGCCCGAGGTGGAGGTCGGAGGCGACGTTGAGGTAGAGGCGCGAGGAGCTCCAATTGTAGGTGTCGGGGTCGATGGAGCGGCCGTCCGCGACCTTCGCCTGCCGGAGCCGGCCGCGGAAGTTCCAGTTCAGCTTGAGGGTGAAGCGCTCGCGGGCGAGCGAGACGCCCCAATTCGCGGTGCGCGGTGCGAAGCCGGCGAAGTTCGCGGCGGGATCGCCGAGCGCGCGCAGGGTGCTGGCGTTGGCGAAAACCTGCACGCCACCGGCCCACGCCGGAAGAAAGGCGAGCGCCTGCCTCCAGCTGAAGTCCAGGCCCTCCATCCGCACCCCGCCCGGCAGGTTCTGCGTGGTGGCGACGTCGTAGGGGTCGTAGACGGCGGGGTCCAGACCGTAGAGCGCGAGGAAGGGCGGCGTGGCGTTGAACACGGCCGAGCCGAAGAAATTGTCGATGTCGCGGCGGAACGCCGCGAGGGAAACCAGACCCGCGCCTCCCGTGTACCACTCGAGCGAGAGCCGCCGGCTGCGGGCCGACCATGGCTTGATCGCCGCGTTGTTGACCGTGATACGGTTGCCGGGACCCGGGGGAGACTCCGTATTGGGCAGGGTGAGTCCCCCCGCGTACTGGTTGAAATCGGGACGGCCGATCGAGACGTAGGCCGCCCCGCGCAGGATCAGGTTCTCGCGCAGGTTCCACGAGGCGTTGAGGCTCGGGAACCACCGCAGGTACTCCTTGCGCACCCGCAGCCCCCGGTCGATCAGCGTGCGCTGGGAGACCTGCAGCGCGTCGCCCGGCATCGCCAGCGGCTGGCCGTTCGCGGCGGTGAGCACGCGCCCGCCGGCGTCGCGCTGGAAATTCCGCGCGGCGTCCGTCAGCGGGCCCTCCGCCGCGACGTTGGTCTGCTCGGCCCGCACGCCGCCGGTGAGGCGGAGCCGGCGGTCGGCGAGCGCGGCGTCGGCGCGGAGGAAGGCGGACCACACGGTTTCCCCGGCGTGTTTCGAAAGGTTGACCGCGTTGCGGTAGGCGCTGTTCAGGTCCGCGGTGAAAACCGTCGGCCGCTCCTGGTAGAGCCGCAGCAGCGCGGCGTTGTCCACCCACTGCTGCGGGGAAAACCCGAAGCCCGGCGTCCGGCGCGAGAACGTCGTGTCGGGCACGGCTCCGGCGCCGTCGTCCCCGCCCGCGGGGGCGAGACTCGCGCGGCCGTCCGCGCCGACGAAGTTGAACGGCGAGTTCAGGCCGCGCAGGTCGCGGCGCGACTCGCGCGCGTCGAGCCCCGCCTTCAGCGTGAGCGGCAGGCGCCAGGGGAGATCGCGGGCCGCGTTCACGTAGGCGGTGCGCTGCAGGTCGCGCGACTCGGACGCGGTGGATCCCGCGGTGGAGAGCGCGTAGGTGTCGAGCCGCGTCGGATCCACGATCGCGCCGGTGGCCGGATCCGTCACGGTGATGGTCCCGGGGCGGTAGTAGACGATGTCGGCGAACGAGACCGTCACGCCGGTGCGGCGGGCCAGGGAGCTTTGGAAGAAGCCGCGCGCGAGATCGCGGAAGATCGTGCTGGCCTGGGAGTGGCCGAAACCGGCTTCCGCGCGCCAGACGGGCCCGTGGTGCCGGAAGGTCACGGAGGGGGAGAGGGAGGATCCGGACCGGTGGCGGCCGCTGTTCGTGAGCCTGACCTCTCCCGCCCCGGCGAAACCGCGCGTGTGGTTGAGGGAATGGTCGCCCGGGGCGACCCGGTTCACCAGGAACCCGAGCGTGCGGTTGTGGAACTCGGCCCCGAAGTCGACGCGGTGGATCGCGAGCGAGAGCCGGCCCGCCGGGCCCGTGCGGACGTCCACCGTCGCGCCGAGCGAGGAGCGGGACTCGGTGCGCGGGCCGTGCGTCATGGAGAAGTCGGTGAGGTAGGGATTGTCGGGCGTCGTGTCGGGCAGCGTGCCGCCGTTGGTCGGACCGCTGGCTCCGCGCCACGTGGTCTGGAGCGTCCGCGAGTCCTGGTACTGCTCCGAGCGGCTGCCGGACACCGTGAAGCCCCACCGCGGCGACACGGGCGCGACGTGGGAAAAGTCGAAACCCGGGTTCACCGTGCGGGACAGGCGGCTGTTCGGGAACGGGCTGCGGCGGAGATCGCGCGCGTTGTCGCGCATCAGCAGGAAGGCGGTGCCGGTGAAGAGCGGCCGGGCGCGGTCGAACGCGCTCTGCGTCACCATGTTCACGGAGCCCGCGAGCGCGGCGCCCGGGGACTCAGGGGTGGGGGAATAGACGACCTCGACGCGCGACAGGTTGTTGGTGGAGACCGAGTACAGCTCGACCGCGCGGGTGGTGCTCGCCTGCGCGCTGGCGAGGGCGAAGCTGTTGACGGTGACGGGCAGGTTCGCCGACGAGGCGCCGTTGATCGCCACCTGGCGGGGCTCGCCCGAATTGAACTCGGCGGTCACGCCCGGCAGGAACTTGAGGATCTCGCCCACGTTGCCGTCGGCGATCGTGCCGAACTCGTCGGCCGCGACCGCGGTCATCAGGTTCGGGGCGAAGCGCTGCGTGTTGATCGCGATGGCCGCCCCGGTCATCGCGCGGTCGGTGGCGACGACGAAGCGGTCCAGTTTCACCGCGGTCCCGCCGATGGGCGTCAAGTCGAGGTCGAGGCGGGACTCCGCGCCCGCCGCCACCCCGGTCGAGGCGGTGCCCGGCGCGTACGCGGTATGGAAGACACGGAGACGCGCCGGCCCGGCGGGGATGCCGGCGATGCGGTACGCGCCGGTGGAGTCGGAGAACGCTTCGAGGCCGGTTCCCTCGACGGAGACGCGCGCCCCCTCCACGCGATCGCCGGTGGCGGGACTCGATACGCGGCCTGCCACCGACCCGGTCGCGGTGGCCGCGGCGGCGGTGGCCGCGGCGGCGAGGAGCAGGACGAGGGGAATCAACGGGCCGCGGGATCGCCTCGGGATCATGCGAGAGGGGGTTGCATCGGCGGGGTAACCGGGGTGGGTCATTGGTGCCGCCGTGGCGCGGCGCGAACAAGTCCGAACTCGCACCGCCGCGCGCTTGTCTCGGCGCCGCCGGGGCCGCAGGCTGAAGGGATGAAGCTCCCGGCTCGGATCCTCGGCGCCTTTGTCCTCGTGGCCGCGGCCGAGACGTCCGCCGCGGTCCCCATGGAAGGAGCGCCCAACATCGTGCTGATCCTCGCCGACGATCTCGGCACGGGGCATCTGGGATTCAACGGCCAGACGCTGATCCGGACGCCGCACCTCGACCGCATGCGCGCCGAGGGCATGTCGTTCACCCGGGCCTACGCTGGCTGCACGGTCTGCGCCCCGAGCCGGAGCACGCTCCTCACGGGCCGGCACATGGGCCACACCTCCGTCCGGGGCAACGCGGGAGGAACGCCGTTGCTCGACGAGGATGTCACGCTCGCGGAGGTGCTGCGCGCGGCCGGCTACGCGACCGGCGGGTTCGGCAAATGGGGTTTGGGCGACGCGGGCACGACGGGCATGCCCACGCGGCAGGGTTTCGACACCTTCTTCGGCTACTACCACCAGGTGCACGCGCACTCGTTCTACCCCGCCTATCTGTGGCGGGACGGCGAACGCTACCACCTGCCCGGCAACTCCGGGCGGGAGGATGGCCTCACCGGGGACGGGCGCGGCCAGTACGCGCACGACGAGATCCACACCAAGGCGCTGGATTTCATCCAGGCCCACCGGGACCGCCGGTTTTTCTGCTATGTGCCGTACACCCTGCCGCACCTGGAGTTGCTGGTCCCCGACGACTCGCTCGCGGAGTACGCCGGGGTTTTTTCCGAGCCGCATCCTTACGTGACGCGCGATCGCCATTTCCAGGACCAACCGCGCCCGCGGGCGGCGCTGGCCGCGATGGTGACGCGGCTCGACCGCGGGGTCGGTCAGATCCTCGAACTCCTGCGGCGGCTCGGACTCGACGGGCGCACGCTTGTGCTCTTCGCCTCCGACAACGGTGCGCCGGCGGGTGATCTGCCCGGCCCCGACTTCTTCCGCGGCAACCGGCACCTCCGCGGCGCCAAGGGCTCCCTGCACGAGGGAGGGCTGCGGGTGCCGTTGCTCGCGCGTTGGCCCGGGCGGATCGCCGCGAACTCCACCTGCGACCTGCCCTGCTATTTTCCGGACATCATGCCGACGCTCGCGGAGATCGCCGGCGCGACTCCCGCCCTGCCTTCCGGCCTCGACGGCATCTCCCTTGTGCCCGCCCTGCTGGGGGAGCGCGCGGCCGGGCGGCCGCAGGGGCGCCACGAGTTCATGTACTGGGAGTGGGGTGACGGTCCCCGCCGTCAGACGGCGGTCCGCATGGGCCGCTGGAAGGCGTGGCAGCCGGCGCCCGCGCGGCCGCTCCAGCTCTTCGACCTCGAGGCCGACGAGTCCGAGACCACCGATCTGGCCGCGGCCGAGCCCGCGGTGGTGGCCCGGATCGGAGAGTACCTCGCGCGATGCCGGACCGAGCCGGTCGCGCGGCCCGAGCCGGCGGGCGAGGGCAAGCGGCGATTCCGCTGAGAACCCTGGGGCCGCCCGGAAGCCCCGTCGACGACGACGGTGAAACCGGCGCGGATGCGGTCCCGGCGCTTACGGAATTTTGCGTCCCAGGCTGCGCATCACCACGGTGCGGAATTCCTCCCTCGGCTTGAGGGGCTCCCTCAGGGGGAGCTGCACGAGGAAGATCGCCACCACGTCGTCCGCGGGATCGATGAAGAAGCGCGGTCCCGTCGCGCCCGCCCAGTT
>JBEGJD010000420.1:0-3653 GCA_041184765.1 Verrucomicrobiota bacterium
TTCAGACTACCGACGCTGCTCGTCACCGCGATCGTCGGCCGCACCGTGTTCACCGTCAAAGTGACCGTGTTGTTCGCGTCCGCGCCGTCCGCGTTGAAATTCCCCGCCGCGTTGCTGAACGTGCCGCTGGCCACGCTGATCACTCCGCTCGTCGTGCTGTTCGCCGTCGGCGTGAATGTCGCCGTGTAGGAAGTCCCCGAACCCGCGAAGCTGGAGAGCGTTCCGCCGGTCGCAGTCACATCCGCCAACGCGAAATCCGTAGCTGTCTCCGACAGCGTGAACGTGATCGTCGCCGTTTCCCCGGCCTTCAGACTACCGACGCTGCTCGTCACCGCGATCGTCGGCCGCACCGTGTTCACCGTCACAGTGACCGTGTTGTTCGCGTCCGCACCGTCCGCGTTGAAATTCCCCGCCGCGTCACTGAACCTCGTACTCGCAACGCTGATGACACCATTGGTCGTGCTGTTCGTCGTCGGTGTGAATGTAGCCGTGTAGGTGGCTCCCGAACCCGCGAAGTTGGAGAGCGTACCCCCGGATACCGTCACATCACCGGCCACGAAGTCCGCGGAGGACTCCGACAGCGTGAACGTGATCGTCGCCGTTTCCCCGGCCTTCAGACTACCAACGCTGCTCGTCACCGCGATCGTCGGCGGTGTTGTGTCCGGAACATCGTCGTTCAAAATCGTTCCCGTGGCGAAAGCACCGCCGTTGTTCGGCACATTTGCAGAGGTTGTTAGGACTTGCGTCCATAGGTTGAAAGTCTCGTCGCTTTCGATGGACAAATCGCCCACGATCCTAACTCGCAGCCTCACTGATGTGGACCCGGTGGGGATCGTGACTCCTCCACTAGCAGTCGACCAACTGCTCCCATCCGCGCTCTGCTCGATCGTCGAACTGGCATAGACGTCGTCGCCCACGGCTGGAGTGGAGCCAGAGGCGACCGTTGCAGTTCCGGAAAATAGCTTCGGGGTGAAAGTGACATTTCCGGAAGCCGCACGGCTTAGATTAACCTGAAAAACCGCATAGAGCGGGTTAGCGGAATCCTCGGTGACGGTTGCATTGGTGTTGCTAACGGAAATCAGGGGCAGCGAAGCCTGGGAATTGAGATAATCGTTGAGGTCATCACCTACAGGATCAGACGAAGTGCCTATGCTCGCAGGTTTCGCCAACCCACTGTAGTAGCCCTCGGCCGATGAATTAGCCAAAACCAGAAGGTAGGCATTGTTCGTCGCGACTGTGTTTGTCACAAAATAAAAGGCACGGGTGGTAGACCCATCCTTCTCCTGCCGGCTAATGATTCCGGAAATATTTGTGACAGCCCCAGTCGAAGGGTCTACGTAACTTAAGGTTCCTGCTTCATTGTTTCCGTTAGCAGGCCATACCGTTAGAGCCGGGTCAGCGGACGAAAACGTGATCGAGGTACCTGAAATTCGGGGCCCGATCGTTATGCTTGAAGTAGAGACCGTGTAGGCAGTGCCATCTACCGAGGGGTAGGCATGGTTGAAATAGACCTTCGCGCCATACGTGGACGAGCAAAGGAGCATCCAAGCAATCGCCAGAAGCGTGCAACGAATGGGTTTTGTGGACAGTCTAAGGCAAGCGATCATTGAGGAAAATAGGCTGGAGGGAACCGGTAGGGACGATGCGGCACGAAAACGTGCTCCGCTATGAGTTTCTACGACAGGTGTAGACGGAAAGCGCAAAAAGATTCTAGGGTAAAATTCCCGTCGCAAAAGTAGGTCGACGCCTGTTCATAGGTTTTTACCCCTATAATTTCCCCTCCGAGAAGTCGTCTACTTAAGGCTGAACCACACCATCTCCGCTTTCACCAACCCATGATTTTCTCCCGCGAATTCGGCACCGCTGAGGAGTTCGCCGAGGCGCTGCGCCCGGCGGGAGGCGAAGTCGTGCAGACCTCCCAAGGCGCGGGGCGCTGGTCGGCGCTGCAACTCGCCTTGCCGGCCGGGGGAATGGTCCACTGCGAGGCGGGCGCGGCGGTGGCGGGTCGGGGAGCACTGGAATCCGGCCGGATTTGTTTCCTCATGCCGTGGCGGAAGGGCTGTCCCCACTACTACCGCGGGATAGAAATGCCCGAGAACGGAATGGGGGTTTATACGGCAGGCGCGGAGCACGTGGGAAAAGCCGCGGGACTGAGCGCTTGGACGCTTTTCGTGTTCGATTACCCGCGCTTCCTGCAACACCTGTCGCGATTCCAAGCCGGGGCGGACGGATTCGCGCCATGCTCCTTCAACGCGATCGACCTTCAGCCCCGCCGTCGGGCAAAAATCGAGGGTGTGGTCACGGAAATAGCGGCGGCCTGCCACGACCCGGAGAAGGCCGCCGCCTACTCGCGCCCCGCGGTGCTGAGGTCGGTTGAGGAGACGATCCTCGATACTTTGGCCGCGGAAATGACGGCCCGGACGGAGAGCAACGGCACCCCTCGCCGCCTGCGCCATCACTCCCTTTCCCGGATTGTGTTCAAAATCTGGGAATTGGCGCGGCAGCTGCCGAATGAAAACCTCTCCCTTGAAGAACTTTGCGCCGCCACCGGAGTGAGCGCGCGCCAGGTGCAGAACGCCTTCATCGAGATGACGGGAATCCGACCCACCGCCTTCCTTCGCGCGCATAGATTGCAGCGCGCCAAACGGATGCTGCTTTCCGGCGAGGCTGAAAGCGTGAAGGTGGCGGCCTACACATGCGGATTCCCCGACTTGGGACGCTTCAGCGCATTCTACCGGATCATGTTCGGTGAACAACCCCGCGTCACCCTGCAAAGAGGCGGAGGGAGATCGTGATGCAAAGACGCCGAACGAGCGGGTCGGAACCGTCAGAGCATTTAAGACCCGCCTAAAGAATCGCTAAACCCTCGTTTCTAACACTTTACCGATCTGGTGGACCCTACTGGACTCGAACCAGTGACCTTTTCCATGTCAAGGAAACGCTCTAACCAACTGAGCTAAGGGTCCGGATCAGAAAGAAGGCGGAGTAACGCTTTCGTCGCAGAGCAGCGCAAGGAAAAATCTAGCGATCCGTCGCCAAGTCGGCGTTACCAAAGAAGGCGACCGCGGCGTTACGGTCACGGGCGATTTGGGCGCTGAGTTCCATCACATCGGCGAAGCGGCGTTCGGGCCGCAGGAAAGCCATCCATTCCACGCTGAGCTCATCGCCTTCGCCCCAAGGGCAGTCGCCGAGCACATGCACCTCCAATCGCGGGTCCGCCGCGTTCTCCACCGTGGGTCGCAATCCGTAGTTGGCCACCGCGGCCCGTGGCCCCGCGGAGCCTGAGCCTGCCACCCGAACCCCGTAGACTCCGAAACGCGGGGCAGCGGCCGGAGCCCAGGCCAGGTTGAGCGTGGGGAAGCCGATCGTGCGACCCAGGCGTTTACCGCCCAGAACCCTGCCGCGGGAAAGGTAGGGACCACCAAGCCGGGCATTCACCGCGGCGATCTCTCCCGCCGCCAGCAGCCCGCGGATCGCCGTGCTGCTGATCGGTTCGCCGTCGAGATTCACCCGGGCGGTGCTGAACACATGGACCCCGAGAGTTTTTCCGGAGGAAACAAGCGAGGGCACATCCCCTTCCCTGCCCCGACCAAAACGGAAATTCTCTCCCACGTGCACGGCCGCCAAACCGGGCAGGTGACGTCGAAGCCATG
>JBEGJD010000421.1:0-2555 GCA_041184765.1 Verrucomicrobiota bacterium
CCCCAGAAGCGTTCCTCGGCGATGCCGACCCGGGCGCCATGCCCCGCGGAGATGCGGGCACACCGCACACCCGCCGATCCACCACCGATCACGAACAGGTCGAAATCCATCTGCGCGTCCCCGCCTTGCTGCTGGCGGCACTGTGTCTCCGCCGCGCGAACGCGGCAAGGGCGCGCGATTTGCATAACAGGGGCGACCGGTAAAGTTGTAGAATGAAACCATACCGAGGCGGCCATCCGGCCTGACCCGGTCGCTGTCGGAGTTTCACATGAAGCTTGTCTTTATTACCGCCGGTTTGGCCCTCCTCGCGGTTTCCGCGCCCGCCCAGGCGGTTGTCTATTGCCAGTATGTCGGCGTGCCGAAGGGCTGCGTCGCCCGTCCGGGCGTTGCGCTGCGTGCCGCACCGGGTGTCGGCGCCCCGGGCGTCGGAGTGGGCGCGCCAGGCGTCGCGGGTGTCGCCGGACCGGGCGCGGGCGCGCCGGGTGTCGGCGTGCGGGCCGGCCCCGCCGGAACCGCCAACCTGGGCGGCCCCGTGAACCGCGCCGGCGCCCGCTGACAGGCGCCATCCGTTGCCCTTCGTCGTCGCATTATGCGACCGTGGGTTGTATGACTTGATCGGTGCGCCGTCGTATTAGGTTCGACGGCGTGCTGGAGAAGACCCATGGCGAAGGCGGCGACGAACCAACGGAAGGGCAATGGCGGGGTGCCTCCCGCCGTCGTGGAGGGGGCCGACCCTGTCGTCCCTGCCGCGATCGCGGAAACGGCCGCCGCCGAACCGCCCGCCACCGAACCCCCCGCCGTGGAGGAGGTTCGGCCCGCGGCGATGGCGCAACCGCCCCAGACCAGCGTCCAGCACCTGGCGACGATGCGCCACGATCCGGCCGCCATCCGCCGCCTGTTCGAAACCGGGCAATACCCCTATCGCAGCCGCATGCGGGCCGCCCCGTATGAGGAACATCTGCTGGAGCTCCAGCGGGAGCTGCTGAAGGCGCAGCGCTGGGTCGAGGAAGTGGGCGAACGGATCATCGTTCTGTTCGAAGGCCGCGACGCCGCCGGCAAGGGCGGCACGATCAAGCGCTTCACCGAACACATGAACCCCCGCACCGCCCGCGTCGTGGCCCTGCAGAAGCCAACCGAGCGGGAACGGACCCAGTGGTTCTTCCAACGCTATATCGCGCATCTGCCGGCGGCCGGCGAAATCGTGCTGTTCGACCGGTCCTGGTACAACCGCGCCGGGGTCGAGCGGGTGATGGGCTTCTGCACCCCGCAGGAATACCTGGAATTCATGCGCCAATGCCCCGAGCTGGAACGGATGCTCGCCCGGTCCGGCGTGCGGCTGTTCAAATACTGGTTCTCGGTCAGCAAGGAAGAACAACGCCTGCGGTTCGAGCAGCGGGAGACCGACCCGCTGAAGCAGTGGAAACTGTCCCCGATCGACCGCGCGTCCCTGAACAAATGGGACGAGTATACCGAGGCGAAGGAGGCGATGTTCTTCCACACCGACACCGCCGACGCCCCCTGGACCATCGTCAAATCCGATGACAAGCGGCGCGCCCGGTTGAACGCGCTGCAACATTTCCTCTCCACCTTGCCTTACCCCACCAAGGACAAGCACATTGTCAGCGGACCCGATCCGCTGATCGTGGGCAGTTCGGCGCATGTCATCGGCGTGGACTCGTCCATCATCGGCAAGACCGTCCACCCCGCGCTGAAGCGGGGACGCGGCGACGAATAGAGCAGGAGAACAAGGGATGGACGCAGTCACGGGCGACACGCACCTGATCCGCGACGAAGCGACGCTGGAGGCGCTGTATGGCACCGCCTCGGCCGGCGCGATCGCCAAGGAAGTCGACTACCTCCATCCCCATTACCGGGCGATGATCGCCGCTTCCCCCTTCATGGTCCTCGCGACCGCGGGGCCCGAGGGGCTTGATACCTCCCCCCGCGGCGACCCGGCCGGGTTCGTGCAGGTGGTCGACGACCGGACCCTGCTGATCCCCGACCGGCGCGGCAACAACCGGGCCGACAGCCTGCGCAACATCATCCGCGACCCGCGCGTGGCGCTGCTGTTCATGATCCCCGGCGTGGGGGAAACGCTGCGGGTGAACGGGACCGCCGTGATCTCCACCGACCCGGCGCTGATCAACCGGTTCGAGCATCGGGGCACCTTCCCCCGCTCGGTCATCGTGGTGACGGCGGAGCGGGTCTACTTCCAGTGCTCCAAGGCGCTGGTGCGGTCCGAGCTTTGGAACGCGGAGAAGCAGGTCCCCCGCTCCAGCCTGCCCTCGACCGGCACGATCCTGGCCGACATCACGGGCGGGACGGTGGGCGGCGTGCAGTACGACCGCGAATACCCCGAGCGTCTGCGCACCACGATCTACTGAATCAGGTCCCGCAGGCCGCGATCCATCAGGGCGGCGAATTCCGCCTCATGCTCATATTCGGGCATGAGGCGGTCGATCGTCGCGTCGCGCCCGGTGGCCGGATGGAAGTAGATTTCGCTCTCCCCCTCCGGCAGGCAGCCGATCAGCGCGCGGACGCGGGCGGCGGTCATG
>JBEGJD010000422.1:0-6624 GCA_041184765.1 Verrucomicrobiota bacterium
TCGCGTTCTCGCACGTTCGCGGCTCAACCTTGCCACCTTCCGCCACCGCGCACCGTCCCGAATTGGCGGGCAAACCCTGGGAGGCGCTCGGCGTCTCGCTCGTGATCCATCCGCGCAATCCGTATGTGCCGACGAGCCACGCCAACGTGCGTTGTTTCGTGGCCGGCGCCGGCAGTGAAGCGCCGGTCTGGTGGTTCGGCGGTGGTTTTGACCTGACGCCCTATTACGGCTTCGAGGAGGACGCGGTGCACTGGCACCGCACGGCCCGCGACACCGTGGCTCCGTTCGGACCGGAATACTACCCGCGCTTCAAGCGGGCCTGCGATGAGTACTTTGTCCTGCGTCATCGTGCCGAGCCCCGCGGGATCGGCGGATTGTTCTTCGACGATTTCAGCGAGCTGGGTTTCGAACGGTCCTTCGCGCTGCTGCGCTCCGTCGGCGACGCCTACCTGCCCGCCTACCGTCCGATCGTGGCGCGCCGCAAGGCGCTCCCGTGGGGTGACCGCGAGCGTCAGTTTCAGCTCTACCGTCGCGGGCGCTACGTGGAATTCAACCTCGTCTGGGACCGCGGCACGCTCTTCGGCCTGCAGAGCGGCGGCCGCACGGAATCGATCCTGATGTCGCTGCCGCCCCTGGTACGATGGGACTACAACTGGAAGCCGGAACCGGGCTCGCCCGAGGCGCGCCTGCACGAGGTTTTCCTGCGGCCGAGGGACTGGGCTTCATGAACAGCCGCGAACGTTTTCTCGCCGCCTGCGCCGGCCGCCCGCTCGAACGCCCGCCCATCTGGGTCATGCGCCAGGCCGGCCGCTACTTGCCCGAGTACCGCGAGTTGAAGGCGCGCTCCTCGTTCCTGCACATGGTGCGGACGCCCGAACTCGCCACTGAGGTCACGCTGCAACCGCTGCGCCGCTTCACCCTCGATGCGGCGATCCTGTTCTCCGACATTCTCGTGATTCCCGAGGCGCTCGGACAGGCCTACCAGTTCCGCGATACGGGCGGGATCGCGATGGAAGGGCGGATCGCCACGCGCGCCGACGTCGAGAAACTCGCGCCCGCCGCCGCCGTGACGGAACGGTTGGACTACGTGGCGGCGGCCCTGCGCCTGATCCGCGGTGAACTGGCCGGGAAGCGCGCGCTGCTCGGTTTCGGCGGCTCTCCCTGGACGCTTGCCACGTACATGGTCGAGGGCGGCAGTTCGGAGGATTTCGAGCGGGTGAAGCTGTTGTTTTACACCGACCGCGGAACGTTCGACGCGCTGCTCGAGCGACTCACCGAGGCGCTGATCGCTTATTTCCGGATGCAGATCTCTGCCGGGGCGGACGCCATCCAGATCTTCGATTCGTGGGGCGGCATCATCGCGGGACAGGACTATGAGGCCGCCTCGCTCCAGTGGATCCGCCGCATCACGGCAGCCCTCCCCCCCGATTTCCCGGTGATCCTTTACGCCAAGGGCACGCTCCCTCAGCTCGCCGCGCAGGCCTCCGCCGGAGTGCGTGTGATCAGCGTCGACTGGACCGCCGAGCTCTCCGCGGTGCGCCGCGTGCTGCCGCCGGCGATCGGTGTGCAGGGGAACCTCGACCCCGTGCTCATGACCACGACGCCGGAACTCGTGCGTCGCGAAACCACGCGCCTCCTTGAGGCGATGCGCGGCACCACCGGACACATCTTCAACCTCGGTCATGGCATCACGCCGCAGGCGAAGATCGAGTGCATGGAGTCGCTGGTCGGCACGGTGAGCAGCTGGAAGAACTGAGGCGGCGGCGAACCGCCTCCGGATGGGGTTTTCCTGAGGGTGGCCCGAGGGGAGGTGACCCTTGACTCCCCCCCCGCCCCGCCTAGCTTCGCGCGCCCTTATCACCGGAATGGCCACCGACCTGAAGGACACTCTGCATCTGCCGCGCACCGATTTCCCCATGCGGGCCGGTCTGGCGCAACGTGAGCCCGGCCGGGTGGAACATTGGCGGAAGCTCGATCTTTATTCGCGAATCCAAGCCAAGCGCGCCGGCAGCAATAAGGTCTTCGTGCTGCACGACGGTCCGCCGTTCACCAACGGCGACGTCCATATCGGCACCGCGCTGAACAAGTCGCTCAAGGACTTCGTCAACCGGTACAAGTCGATGCGGGGCTTCCGCACCCCTTACGTGCCGGGTTGGGACTGCCACGGGTTGCCCATCGAACAGAAGGTCTCGCGCGAACTGCAGGAGAAAAAGATCTCGCTCGGCACGGCCGAGTTGCGCGCGCGGTGCGACGAGTTCTCCGAGGGCTGGATCGGTCGCCAGACGGCGCAGTTCCAGCGGCTCGGCGTTCTCGCCGACTGGGCCGCCGGCTACCGGACGAAGGATCCCGCGTTCGAGGCGGATATCCTGCGCACCTTCGCGGCCTTCGTGGAACAGGGCCTCGTCTACCGTAGCAAGAAACCGGTTTACTGGAGCATCCCGTTCGAGACCGCTCTCGCCGAGGCGGAAATCGAGTACAAGGACCACGTCTCCCCGTCGATCTGGGTGCGCTTCCCCGTGCCCGAGTCGGAAATCGCGCGGCTCTCCCTCCCCGCCGGCAAGCCGCTGTCCGTCCTGATCTGGACCACCACCCCGTGGACGCTGCCGGCCAACCTGGGCGTCGCGTTGCATCCGGAGGTCGAATACGTGGTCGCCGACACCGGGACCGAGCGCGTGATCGTCGCGCGCGCCCTGCTGCCCGCGGTGATGGCCGCCGCCGGCGTCACCGCCGAGCCGGTGATCGCCGCCTCCGTCCGCGGCGCCACCCTGGAGGGCCTCGCGCCGCGGCATCCGTTCATCGACCGCGCCGCGCCGGTGCTGCTCGCCGACTACGTCACCACCGAAAGCGGCACGGGCTGCGTCCACACCGCGCCGGGCCATGGCGCCGAGGACTACCTCACGGGTCTGCGTTACAAGCTCGAGATCTACTGCCCGGTCGGTGACGACGGCCGTTACCTCGACGACGGCCGCGTGCCGGCCGACCTCGTCGGGCTCACAACGCTGGAGACACCCGAGGACCTCGCCGCCAAGAAGACCTCCGCCGCGAACATCGCGGTGCTCCGCAAGCTGGCCGACGGCGGCGCGCTCTGGGCGAAGCAGCGATTCAACCACAGCTACCCGCATTGCTGGCGCTCCAAGACCCCGATCATTTTCCGCGCGGTTGACCAGTGGTTCGTCTCCCTCGACAAGGCCGGCCACCGCGCCCTCGCGCTGCGTGAGATCGCCCGCATGGCGGGGGAAGGCGGCTGGGTTCCCGCCTGGGGCGAGGCTCGCATCCGCGGCGCGATCGAGTCGCGGCCCGACTGGTGCATCAGCCGCCAGCGCTCGTGGGGAGTGCCGATCCCGGCGTTCTACGACGAACGCAAGCAGGCGTACCTCGACGCGGGCGTGGCGCGCGCGATCGCCGACAAGGTTGCGGCGCGTGGCTCGAATCTCTGGTACAGCGCGACCGCCGCCGAGCTCCTCGAAGGCGTGAAACTCCCCGCCGGCTGGCCGGCGCCCTCCTCGCTCACCTGCGGCCGCGACACCCTCGACGTCTGGATCGACTCCGGTTCGACGCACGCCGCCGTCCTGAAACGCGGCCAGGGTGGAACCCACTGGCCCGCCGACCTCTATCTCGAGGGCAGCGACCAGCACCGCGGCTGGTTCCAATCCTCGCTCTGGACTGGTGTTATCGCCCATGGCGCCGCGCCCTACCGGCAGGTGCTGACGCACGGCTTCATCGTCGACAAGGCCCGCCAGAAGATCTCGAAAAGCTCCTCCTACCAGAAGCCGCAGACCTCAGACGCCTACGTCGCCCAGCATGGAGCTGACGTCATCCGGCTCTGGATCGCCTCGCAGGATTTCCGCGACGACATCCCGGTGGACGACGAGATCCTCAAGAACGTGGGCGAGGCTTACCGTCTTTTCCGCAACACGTTCCGCTATCAGCTTTCGAACCTCTTCGACTTCGACCCGGCCCGTGACGGGGTGCCGGTGGCGCGCATGGACACGCTCGACCGCTGGGCGCTGCATCAGACGGCGGAATTGGTGCGGGAGTGCGCGGCGGCTTACGACGCCTACGAGTTCCACCGCGTCTACCAGCTCTGCAACCAGTTCTGCGCGGTAACGCTGTCAGCCACGTATCACGACATCCTCAAGGATCGCCTCTACACGCTGGCGACGGACGCCCACCAGCGCCGCTCCTCCCAGACCGCGATCCACCACATCTTCCACGCGCTGGTGCGCGTGCTGGCCCCGGTGCTGACCTTCACATGCGACGAAGCATGGAGCTTTGCCACCACGGGCCGCGAGTACGCCGACGGATCCGTGCACCTCGAGGATTGGCCGGAGATTTCCGCGGACTGGACCAACGCGGTTCTCGCAGCCGAGGTTAACGAGCTCCTCCGCGTGCGCGCGAAGGTAAACGAAGCAATCGAGCCGCACCGCGCCGCCGGCCGACTCGGAAAATCACTCGACGCCTCGGTCTCCCTGTCGGCGCCCACCGGCAGCGCCCAAGCCGGGGCGCTGGAGCGTCACCGCGATCTTCTGCCGGAATTGCTGATTGTTTCTGAAACCAAAGTCTCCGCTTCCGGCGGATCCGCGCTCGAGATAGCGGTCCACACCTGCGCTGATCTCGGCCGTGCGCGCTGCCCGCGCTGCTGGCGCTGGGTGCCGCAGCTCGTCGGAGACGCCGCCAACCAGACGTGCCCCCGCTGCGCAGATGCGCTGGCGAAAAGAAACTCCTGACTCACCCACCCCTGAACCCCATGGCCACCAAGAACAAAAAGTCCGCGAGCAACCGGAAGGTAAGCCCGAGCGCCAAGGCGGCGCCGAAGCCCGTGTCCAAACCCGCTTCCAAGCCGGCCGCCCCGGCCAAGTCCGCCAAGCCCGCAAAGCCTGCGGGCCAACCGGCAACCGCCGCTCCGGCGGAAAAATCTCCGAAAATGGCAAAGAATTCCAAAAAAACCGCCCTGCGCGACAGCATCCTGAAGCGCAAGGCGCCCTCCAAACCCATCGCCTTCAGCCTCGACGAGGTTCGCGCCATCGCGAAGACCGTCTCCACCAAGGCCGGCAGCGACGCATCCGCCAAGGCGGCCTCCAAATCCGGCTCTAAAGCCGCTCCGGCGGCAGCTCCCGTGGCCCCCAAGGCCAAGCCGCAGCACGTCAAGGCTGCTTCGGTGGCCGACATCCTTGGTTTTAATCCGCGTCGAACCAAGACGGCCCCCGCCTTCTCCGACAAGGACGTGCCGGAGAAACTCAAGCGCTTCCACAAATTGCTCGTCGATCTGCGCTCCCACCTCACGGAGGACATTGAACGCCACTCGGAGGAGACCTTGAAACGCTCCGCCAAGGATGACGCCGGCGACCTGTCGGCCTACGGGCAGCACATGGCCGATGCCGGCACCGACACCTTCGACCGCGACTTCGCGCTCAGCATGGTAGCCAGCGAGCAGGAGGCGCTCTCCGAGATCGACGCCGCCATCAAGCGCATCCACGACGGCACGTACGGCATCTGCGAGATCACCCAGAAACCGATCGCGAAGGAGCGGCTGCTGGCCGTGCCTTTCACCCGCTATTCCGCCGAAGCGCAGAAGAACATCGAACGCAACCGGCTGCGCTCCCGCACGCAGGCAGGCCTGCTGGGTGAAATGGGCGAGGAAGGCGGCAAGATGATGGACGAGGGCGGCGGCGGAGACGACTGAGTCCCCCCCTCCCCTCGGCCATGTCATCCGCGCCGGAAGCCACGCCGCCGCAGGCCACGCGCGGCGCCCGGATCACGGCTTACCGCCGTTTCTGGATTATCGCGTGGACGGTGCTGTTCGCCGACCAGGCGACGAAACTCCTCGTCGTCGCCAAACTCCCTTACAACGCGCTCCATTCGCATGCGCCCGGAGCGGGTATCGATGTCATCCCCGGCTTTTTCCATCTGATCCACGTGGGAAACACCGGCGCCGCGTGGAGCATGCTGTCCGGCCGCAGCCTGCTGCTCGCCGCCCTAGCGGCTGTCACCCTGGCCGGGATCTACTTCTGGCGGCACTCGGTGGGCCTGCGCGAGCGGGCCGGCCAGAACGCCTTCGGGCTGCTCTGCGGGGGCGTCGCGGGCAACCTGATCGACCGCATCGCCCACGGGCACGTGGTCGACTTCCTCGACTTCCATTTCGGCCGATACATCTACCCCACGTTCAACGTGGCCGACTCCGGCATCTGCGTGGGTGTCGGGCTCTACCTCTGGCACTCGCTCCGCTCGCCGTCGCCCGACGAACGCTGAACCGTCCGTTCACTCGACGTTGGCCATCTGCTCGCGGACGCGCTCGAGCTCGTTCTTCAATTCGATCACGGCCCGGGAAATCGTAAGGTCGTTGGCCTTGCTGCCGATCGTGTTCACCTCACGACCAATCTCCTGCAGAATGAATTCGGCCTTCCGGCCGATCTCCGCCTCCGATTTGAGCAGGTGGGCGAACTGTTCCAGATGGCTGCGCAGGCGCGTGAGCTCCTCGGAAATGTCGCAGCGGTCGGCGAAGAGCGCGATCTCTCGCAGCACCCGCCTGCGCAGCCATCTGGAACAGTTCGCCCATCTGCTCAAATCGGAGGCGGAGATCGGCCGGAAGGCCGAATTCATTCTGCAGGAGATTGGTCGTGAAGT
>JBEGJD010000423.1:0-3176 GCA_041184765.1 Verrucomicrobiota bacterium
TGAATCCCCGATCCCGCGCATCAAAAAGGAATGTCGCCTCCGGATAGACCAACACCCGGACCGCCGGATGGGAGCGATCGTCCTTCTCGGGAGGGCCCAACTTCGCGAGCACAACCTCCAGAGGATCCGAAATCAGCACCCCATTCGAAAACGGCTCAAGGCGACTGGCGCCGGCACCATCGGTAAGGGGAGCGCGTAATTTCGCCTTCCCCGCACCGGCCTTGGTGCGGGAGCTGCGCCGAATGCGAATGCTGGAGACGACGGACCCGTCCCGTTCGAGGGACACGATCAAACCGGAGACCTCCACTTGAACCGCGTCCTCGGCTTCGATTTCCCGTCCGAACTCAGCCACGGCCTCGCTCCATGGGCTGCCCACCTTGAGTCCGCTGGCCAGCGCCACCCCATTGATCAGGCGTATTGAGGTCAGGCGTCCCGACTCGCGATCGAAGGTAACGGCGAAGTCGCGAAACGTGAGCTGGCGAATGGGTAAGGCGGAGGGCTGCTCATCCGAAAGCGGCAGGCCGTGGCGCTCGATCAAGGCCGGCAGGCTGAGTTCAAACGAGAGCCCGTTGGAGAGCGGCAGGATCCGATTGGCCACCCACGCCGGCTGGGGATCGCCGATCGGGCCCGCATCAGCAGCCGATGCGATACCGGTCACAAAAATAGTCAGCACAGCCATCAGCAGCCCACCCTTCCAGCCGAGACCGGATTCCGCAGCGCCTGCGTGATGGTTCCGAAAGGCCGTTTCCATCGTCACAATCCCGGCGCAAACCCATCCTCGGTACCGCCGCTGACCCGGTATTCACCAGTCCGGACCGCACCCGACCGTTGGTTGTAGATCTCGATCACACGTGTGAGCTCAATGAGGTTGATCTGCGCATCCCGCGACGTGTCGGCATCATGATAACGGGAAATCTTGCCGGCACCGGTCGCGGAGGGGTTGGCGGCGAAACCATCCTCGCCCGAAACGTCAGGCAAATAGGCGCCGGTGCGTCGCGAAAGCCCCACGTTGCGGGTGTTGTACAACTCGATGACACGCGTGAGCTCGATGAGGCCTATCCGGTAGTCGCCATTCAGATCGGCGGAGTGCGGACGCGGAGTCATGGACACGAGCAGGGGATCGGGCTTGGCGAGAATTGAGCCGGTCAATCCTCCATTGGTTACCTGCGCCTGCGCGGTAATCGACTTGGAGCCGAGCGTCTCGGGCGGGACCGAAAGCGTATAGGTGACCGTGACCGGACTGGTGGGTAACACGGTCCAGCGCCACTCCAGCAATCCAGACGCCCCGACCGAGGGGAAAGCGCTCGCCGCCTGACTTGTCTGCGCAGTTAGCTGCCAATCCGCAGGGATGAGCACCTGCCAGGACACCGTGCCCGGCTGGCCGGAATAGGAAATTGTTGATGAAAGCGTGATCGAGGATCCAGCGCTGTAGCCCGCAGGACCACCAGCGGCTATCCCGTGGGCACCCTGGAGGTCCACCACCCTCAACAACGACCGACGACTGGAAGTCGTGCCATTCTGGTTCACCACTTCCGCGAAATACTCACCCGCGGACGAAGCAGTGACGGCGGAAAGCTGCAGGGTCGCGGAAGTAGCGCCCGAAATGGCGCTCCCGCCGAAAAACCACCGGTACGAAGTGGCGCCCGCCGCCGCGACGGTGAAGGTCGCACCACCACCCGAGGCGACCAGCAAGTCCACCGGCTGCGACGTAATCACCGGCGCCGAGGCGGACCCAGAGGCGGCGAAGGCGATCTGATCGAGGGCCATGCGAAAGGGTAGCAGCCCGATCGTTCCGCCCCCGATCGTCCACTCCCGCACCTGCGCAGGATTGAACCCGGCCGCCCAGGCTCCAAGCGGGACCTCCACCGCTGTGGGGCCGGTCGCTGAAAACTGCGTGCTGGAAACCGAGACCACGTGCGGAGTCAGGTTCGAGTCCCTTAGCTCGAGGACCACAAACGGGGCCTCATTGCCCGCGTTACGCTGACCCGTGATCGTCATGAACTTCATCGCGGTCAGATCCAGACCCGCCGAGGATCCTCCCCAGCCGTTGTCATCCCTGGCGGTTCCGCCGACCACGATGGTGTCGGTCAGGCGTTGCACGTTGCCGACCCACGTTGAGCCGGGCCGCACCGCACCCGTGGCGCCGGTCGCGCTGAAGTTCTCCAACTCAACAGGCTGGGCCAGAGCGATGGCGGCCGTGAAAAGTCCGGCCGCAAAAGGGCGGAGACGGCGCACGTTCAGGATAGCCTCGGGCGCGCGGCTCAGGGGATTGCCGCGGGAAAGGCGATGGTGCGGTCGACGCCGGAGGTGGTGGCGGCACGCCGCTGCACGAACACGGGCACGCCGGCGCGAATCACGAATCCGTCGCGATTCGCACCGGGATCGCCCACCCGCTGCCAGTAGCCGGCGGAGTCATTGTAGAAGAAGCTGAGCCAAGTGGCTCCGCTCCAGACGGAGAGAATATCGGCCTGAGCGGAGTCGCTGGAAGAGCGCCAGCCGGCCACGCGGTCGGATCGCTGCAAGGCGAGATTTCCCAACGTGGTGTCGCCCGGCTGCATGGTCGCCAACAGGCTCTGCAAATTCTCGTTGCCGAGCTGCACGGCCCGATGCGGAACCGCTAACACGCGTCCCACCACTGCCACCACGAGCGGCGTATCGCCGCGGCGCGTGATCATGATGCCCCGATCGGGCCGGAGCAGCGCATGGTTGCGACTCGCGTCCACCTCGGTGTCGGAGTCCAAAGCCCAGCGATTCCAAAGGGTGTTGAAGTAGTAGCGTTTCCAACCTGATCCGGCCCAGAGCTGCACCAAGTCCGCAGCGCGGGCGTCCGCCCCACCCTGCACGACCAAGGCGTCACCCGGCGTGTTGGATCCAAAGAAGGTCGCGAGCGTATCGGCCGGCAGCACCTCGAAGGAGGCTCCCGTCGTACCGGTTTCGATCTGCAGGGAACCGAGATCTAGCCCATCGGTTTCCAAGTAGAGACGGGAAGCGGTGTTGGCGGTTGAGCTAACGAGGAAAATCCGCCCAGAGGCCTGACCCGAAGTGAATCGCACCGCGTAGGGAGAGGCGGGAGCGGAAAAGGCACCCGCCGACCAAGCGGCACCCTCGGAGTCGATGTAGGTCGCGCCCACCGCGCTAACCCGCCGGATGGCATCAGGCCGGCTCGAGACATCCGG
>JBEGJD010000424.1:0-3530 GCA_041184765.1 Verrucomicrobiota bacterium
CCGGCCGATCGCGGAAGCCGATCGAGATCTGGGCGGCCGGCCCGCCGTACTTGGCGGCGTTGCTGAGAAAGTTCGACCAGACATGGCTGATCCAAGGCCCGTGCGCGACCGCGGGCGGCAAGGCGGGAAGCGCGGCGACGGTCGCGCCGTGTTGAAGAAAGACGCTCTCGCAGTTCTCCAGCGCCTCGCCGAGCGGCACGTTCATGTCGATCGTCCCGGATGACACGCTGGCTTTGCGCACGCCGGCAAGCAGCAGCAGTTCGTCGATGCTGGTCGTGAGGCGCTCGGCGCTCTTGGCGGCCGACTCGAGGTTGGTCGTCACCTTGGCCTGGTCGCCTCGGGCAGAGAACATCGCCGCAAGCTCCAACCGTCCCTTGAGCACCGCCAGCGGCCCCTTCAGGTCGTGGGCGACGGTATGCGCGAATGAGTCCAGCTCATCCAGCAACTCGCGTCGCTCCAGCCGCGCCTGCACCGACTGCACCAGCTCCTCCCGCGTGAACGGCTTGGTGATGTAGTCATCGGCCCCGAGTCCCATCCCGGTGCGCACATGCTCGCGCGAACTGAAACCGGAAACCAAGATGACGGGCACCCGCCTCAAGGAACGGTCGGCCCGCAGTTCGCGGATGAGCTCCAAGCCGGTCTGCCCCGGCATCTCGATGTCAGAAATGATCAGCTGAGGCTCCCGACGCCGCGCCGCGACGAGCGCCGCCTGCGGCTCCTCGAAAGCGACGACCGAGAAGCCGGTCGTGGAGAGGATGTCCACGATCATCTGCCGGATCCCGGGATTGTCTTCCACCACCATGATCTGGGATCGGACGGAGAAGAGCATTCGGTATAATATCGAGTAAGCCGCGGCCCGCACCGCAACGCGTTTTCGCCGCGGGAGAAATTTTCCCACCGGCGAAAGATAACCCCCTAGACTCCCTTTTCAGGATCTCGCGGAGGCTCAAGCGGGACATCAGGCCGGAAAAGATCCGCGTGCCGCGCGATGAAGCGGAAAACGAGGGTGAACAACACCGTGAGGACCGCCACCGTGCCCGCCAGCGCACGGCCGCGCCAGAGTCCCGCGAACCAAGCCTGAAACTCAGCCATTGTGACGTTCGCCGTCCCACCCATGACGCGCAGCTCATGCATGTGCTTCTTTTGCATGAGCAGGTTGCCCAGCGGATCAGCCGGATCGGGTGGCGGACAAACGTAGAGGCAGGCCGCCGTGCCCAAGCCCAGCAGCAGCAACCCGGCCGAGATCCGATTGATGGTTCGAGAATCCACCGCCCCGGACCGCTACCCGTGGCGACCACCGGACACAACGGCTTTCCCCTGGCGGCGCGGGGATGAGTCAGGCCGCGGGCGGATCAGCGGGCTTTTCCGATGGCGGAGCACTCGCGGCCGGCATGAAGCCCAAAGGCTTTTTGGATGCGCGCAAGGGGCGCAGGCGCGAGCCGAGTTTGCGGAAGGGGGACGCCAGCGCGGCACCCACGCGTTTACGTTTGGCGACCGACTTGGCAGCCGCCGAGGAGGAAGGGTTATTGGCCATAAAACCCTACTCTACCGCTCGAATTGCTCGCTGGCCATCGGTCGGCCAGCCGACGGTGAGGAAACTACTTTCCGGAAACCTGGCGGACTAATCGCGTTCGATCGCCACCGCTACGCCCATGCCGCCTCCTACACACAGCGCGGCGATTCCGCGGCGAGCACCGCGGTCCTCCAACGTGTGCAACAACGTGACCAGCACCCGCGCCCCGCTCGCCCCGAGGGGATGACCGAGCGCGACGGCGCCGCCGCGAGTGTTCAAGCGCGCCGCATCCAGAACAAGTTGCCGCGCACAACCGAGCACCTGCGCCGAAAAGGCCTCGTTGATCTCGAAGTGGTCGACCGATTCCCGCGCCCAGCCCGTCTCCGTCAGCAGCCGGCGGATCGCCGCGACCGGCCCCAAACCCATCGTCGCCGGATCACAGCCGACCTCCACCGCGCCTACGATCCGCGCTCGCGGCTTGAGGCCGTGACGTGCGCGGCTCTCCTCGCTCGCCAAGAGCACGAGGGCTGCTCCGTCGGCGAGTGTGGACGCGTTGCCGGCGGTCACCGTGCCGTCCCGGCGAAAGACCGGCTGCAACCGCGCCAGCTTCTCGGCTGACGTGTCAGCACGCGGCGCCTCGTCGGCTGCCAACTCTCCCTCCGCTCCCGGGACGGACACGATCTCCCGCGCCAGTTCCGCGCGCGCCGCCACCGCGCGGCGGTGGCTTTCCAATGCATGCCGGTCCTGCTCCTCGCGTGAAATTCCCAGCAGGGAAGCGACGCGCTCCGCCGTCTCCCCCATGGCGACCCCGAGCACCGGATCGGAAAGCCCGTCGGCCGCGAGTGCGTCGATCAGCGCACCATCCCCCAGTTTTTTCCCCCACCGCACATCCGGCGCGTAATGCGGGGCGCGGCTCATCGACTCAACGCCTCCGGCCAAGGCGAGCTCGCTGGCGCCGGCGGCGAGGCGGTCGGCGGCCAGGAGCACCGCTTTCAGCCCGGAGGCGCAGGCCATGTTAACTGTGAAGCCGGTCGTTTCCTCAGGCAGCCCGAGGCGCAGTCCGAGCTGACGCGCCGCGTTCATGCCTCCTCCCGCCGGTAGCATCTGGCCGAGCACGATCTGACCAACCGCCGGCCGTAGCCCGTCCGGTACGAGCGATCGCGTAACCGGCAGAGCCAGTTCCACGGGTGAAAGCGCGCGCAGCGCGCCCCCGAAACGACCAATGGCCGTGCGTCGCGCACCGACGATGAAGACGGGCTGGGAGTAGATCATGGACTGGGGTCGGATTGGATGATCGGGGACCGGCGGAATCCGGTTATTTCACGGGAGCCGCAAAGCAGTCAGCAGGCATCGGAACCGGCGATCCGCGCAAGGGCCCGAACTCCATGCCCGGCCAAAGATCCCGCGCCGGATCAATGCCAGGCGCCACCTCGCTTAAGCGCAGCCCGTCCGGCCCGAGGGTGAACACCGCGCGTTCCGTCACGTAGAGCACCTGCTGCCCGCGAGCCGCAGCCGAGGGTCCGTGGAAACACACCTGTTTCACGCGTCGCACGAACTTCGCGATCGCACCTTCGCGCGCGATCCGCAGCCGTCCTCCTTCAATTACGACGTCCAGGCCGTCGGCTCGGAACGGACAGCAGAACACGAGACGTCGCGCGCTTTGTGCGATGTTGATGAAACCTCCGGCCCCCGCGAAACGATCGCCCAGCAGGCTCACGTTCACGCTGCCGTCCTCGCCCACTTCAGCCGCCCCCAGCACGGCGACGTCGAGCCCTCCTCCGTCGTAAAAATCGAACTGCGCCGGTTGGTCGATGATCGCCTCCGGTTGCCGGCTGCACCCGAAGCTGAGCCCCCCCGCCGGCAACCCGCCGGTCGGTCCGCTTTCCACCGTCAGCGTGAATTCGCCGAGCCGCCCCCGCTCCGCCGCCAGCGCGGCAACCGCCTCAGGCAGGCCGATGCCCAAATTCACCACGTCCCCTTTCCTGATCTCCCGCAGCGCCCGCGCGCCGATCACCCG
>JBEGJD010000425.1:0-8198 GCA_041184765.1 Verrucomicrobiota bacterium
GGCGAGGTGCGCGGGCGGGAGGCACGTCATCGGCGTGCGGCCCGTTCGCGCGGAAATGCGGAGTCCGAACATCTGCCCCGGAAATTGCCCTCACTCCCGCGGCCCGCCTTCCGGCGCCCGCAGGTTCTTCATCGCATCAATGAAGCGTGGGAGCGGCCCTTTCGTCCCGTGGCGGTCGGTCCTGCTCTTGGCTCCGTATCCAACCTCCGCCCCCATGTCCGTTTTCCGGCCGCGAGCCTGCCTCGCCGGCGTCTGTCTTTTTCTTCCGGCCATCTCCCGGTCGCAACCGGTTTTGTCCGCTCCCGTCGTGCCGCTGCCGGCCGTCGTCACCACCGCGACGCGCACCGCCGCGGATCCGCGCACGCTCGGCACCGTCGTCGATTTGCTCACGGCGGACGAGCTGGCGCGCCGGCAAACCACGTCCCTGGCCGCCGCGCTCGGCGGAGTCGCGGCGCTGCCGACCGCCACCTCCGGCGCGGCGGGGATGACCACGTCGCTCTTTCTGCGCGGGGCCAACTCCAACCAGACGTTGTTCCTCGTCGACGGCCTGCGCCTCAACGAGCCGAACACCGACTACGCGGTCTTCCTCGGCGGCGCGTGCGTGGGCGCGTGCGACAGCCTGGAGATCTCCCATGGTCCGCAGAGCACGTTGTACGGCGGCGAGGCGATCGGCGGCGTGGTGGCTTTGCGCGCGCTCCGCGGCGCGGGTCGTCCGTCGGGCCGCGTCGCCATGGAGGCGGGCAGCTTCGGCACCCGGCAGGCGGCGTTGTCCGCGCAGGGAGAGTCGGGTGCCGACGCCTGGAGCTTCTCGGTGCAGGGCGGTGCGACCGACAATGAGCGGCCCAACAACCGCTTCGAATCGTTTAACGCCGTCACGCGCGTCGACCGTCGTCTTAGTCCGAGCGTCGCGGTGGGCGCCACAGCGCGTTGGTTCCACGGCGCGTACGGCTCGCCGGGCGACCGGTTCGTCAACGACCCCGACAACACCGAGCGCGAGAGCAACCTGCTCGCGACGGCTTTCGCGGACCTGACGTTTTCCAAGGAGTGGACGGCCCGCGCGCTGGTTGGCGCGCAGGACCGGCGTTTCGTGGCGGAGAGCCCGCGGACGGGACGTCCGACGTCGTTCACGGTGGTGAAGAACCGCCGGGCCATCGCCGACGTGCAGACGACGTGGTCGGGTTGGGAGCGGCACCGTGTGACGGCCGGCGTGACGGGTGAGGGGAACCGCACCGTGAACACCGGTTTCGGCGCGATCGACCGCCGGCAGCGGTTGTTCGCGGTTTTCGCGCAGGACGAGTACTCGCCGCGGAACGACGTCTTTTTCACGGCGGGATTGCGCAATGACGACTTCGACAGTTTTGGTCGCGCCACGACGGGGCGTGCGACCGTGGCGTGGCTGGCGCCGGGTGGGAAACTGAAGCTCCGCTCGAGTTACGGCACCGCGTTCCGCTCGCCGAGTTTCCTCGATCTGTATGGGCGCAGTGCGTTCTACACCGGAAATCCGGCGCTGCGGCCCGAGCGCGCGACCGGGTGGGATACCGGCTTCGACCTGCTTGCCGGCCGCGGCGGGCGAGTGAGCGTGACGTGGCACGAGACGCGATTGCGCGACCTCATCGCGTCGACGCCGGATTTCCGCAGCGTGCAGAACATCCAGCGGGCGCAAACGCGCGGCCTGGAGTTTTCCGGCGTCATGCCGGTGGCGGCGGCGGAGGTCCGTTGGAGCTACGGATACCTCGAGGCCGACAACCTCACGACGGGCCGGCGGCTTTTGCGCCGCCCGCGGCATCGCGGCGGCGTCGACTTGTGGCGCGCGTGGAACGGCGGATTCAGCGCCGGCGCGGGGATGGCGGTGACGGCGGCGCGCGAGGACGTCGACGCGCGCACGTTCCGCACGATCGACGGCGAGGATTTTTCGGTCGTGCGGTTGTACGCCGAGTACCGCGTAAACCCGCGCCTCGCGCTCAAAGCCCGCGTGGAAAACCTGCTTGGGGAAAAGTACGAGGAAGTGAACGGCTACCCCGCGCTCGGCCGCGGTGCCTTCGGCGCGCTGGAGTGGCGGTTTTGACGAAGCGATGAGGTTCGTGATTCCTGACCGAAGTGCTTCGCGAGGTGGTCAACCACGAATGAACACGAAGGCACACGAATGACGGCGGCTTGGTTGTAGCCGAGGCCGCCCGCCTCGGATGATTCAGAGGCGCGTGTCGCTACAAGCGGGTCGTGAATGCCCGGAGTTTTTCACAGCGGATTTCGCAGATAGCGCGGATCAAGCGAACAGCGGGACGCCGTTGCGTGCTTTCCAAAGTTTCCGTTCGACCGCGCACTTTTTTGGCGGGTTAAAACTGCTCCGCGGTGGTCAACCACGAATGAACACGAAGGCACACGAATGACGGAGGCTTGGTTGTAGCCGAGGCCGCCCGCCTCGGATGATTCAGAGGAGCGTGTCGCTACAAGCGGATCGTGAATCCCCGGAGTTTTTCACCGCGGATTTTCCGGGGCGGGTCCGTCGCGCGTTCTCCCCGTTCACCGCGGAGCCGGAAGGCCGGGGGTAGTTCCGCGGGGAACGGGCAGGTTTGCGATGAACTCGGTGTAGTCGGGTTCGCTGCGTCCCAGCACGAGTTCGCCGCCGTGGGCGCGGATGATTTCGCGCGCCAGGCTCAGCCCAAGCCCGGTGCCACCGGCGCGCCCGCGTGTGCGCGCCGGGTCGCCGCGGTAGAAGCGCTCGAAGAGCCGCTGCCGCTCCTTTCCAGTCAAGCCGGCACCGGTGTTGCCTATCCGAACCTCCACCGCGCCTTCGCGGCTGGATAGTGAGACGCGAACCACGCCGTCGGGCCGGTTGTATTTCACTGCGTTGCCGAGAAGGTTGTGGAACGCTTGCTCGAGCAGCACTCGGTCCGCCTCGAAGGTGATTCCCGGAGTCAGGTCGCGCTCGATCCGCAACGCGGGTGCGAGGGCGGCGCAGTCCTCCAGTACATCGTCCACCACGGCGGACAGATCGATCTCCAGCCGTTCCAGATTGAGACGCCCGCTGTCGGCCAGCGAGAGCAGCAACAGCTTTTCCAAGATGGCCTTCAGGCGGTGGATCTCGTCGAGCAGGCTGGAGCAAAGCTGTTGTTGCGGGGAGCCCGACGGGGCGGCGTTGAGGGCCTGCTCGAGCTCCGCCTGCAGGAGAGCGAGGGGAGTCTTGAGTTCGTGGGAGGCGTCGGCGCTGAAGCGGCGCGCCTGATGGAACGATTGCTCCAGCCGGTCGAGCATGCCGTTGAAAACGGTGACGAGCCGCTCGAATTCGCGGTCGTAGGCCGGAGCGGAGATGCGTCGGTCGAGGCCCTGCGCGTTGATGCCCTCGGCGGCGCGCGTGAGCGCGGTCACCGGGCGGAGCGCACGGGTGGCGAGCCACCAGGCGGCGAGGCCCACGACCACGAGGATCAACGGCAGGATGGTCAGGAACCGCTGGCGCAGGCGGATGAGGTCCTGGTTGGCGTCGTCGAGATTGGCCGCCAGCACAAGGGTCGTGTACGGGTTTCCGGTGACGAGCACGCGCCAGCTGCCGCCCCCGGCCGCCAGCGTGAGCAGGCGCGAGTCACGGATCGGCAGCGCCGGATTTCGGGCGGAAAGTCCCTCCTTCCGCGGGGGCGGCGGCGGATCCTTGATCACACGCCCGCCTTCGTAGGTTTCCGCCGGGGCGAACTCCTCGGCGCGCAGGTCCGCCGGCCAGCCGGGGGATCGATACACGACGCGATCAAAGTTTTTCACCCAGATGACATAGCCCGGCGCGTTGTCGCGGCCCGAGACGACTCCGAACGCCGCGTCCAGCCGTCCCCAATGGCTGGCGTCGGCCACGCGTCCGAGATTGGCGCGGGCGACGTGCTGCAGGTCGCGCTCGAGGCGCTCAACGTTGAGATCGGAGGTGAAGTTCCACGCCAGAAAGGCGGCGGCGAGCAGCATCGCGGCCGTGGAAAACCCGACGAGCAGGGCGAGTCTGACCCGGAACGAAGTCATGCGCCGGCGCGGTGGGAGGCCGGCACGGCCCGCGCGCGGTAGCCGACGCCGCGCACCGTCTCGATCAACGGGTTCACCTCGCCGTCCTGAAGTTTCCGGCGGAGCCGCTGCACGTAGACGTCGACGAGGTTGGTGCCGGGATCGAAGTGGTAGTTCCAGACGTGCTCGCAGATCTGGGCGCGGGTGAAGGTCTGGCCGGGTGACCGCATGAGGTAGGTGAGCAGCGCGAACTCGCGCGCGGTCAGCTCCACCGTTTTTCCGGCGCGCAGGATTTCACGGGTGAGCAGGTTGACCGAGACGTTGCCGTTCTGCAGCAGCGTGAGGGCGTTGCCGGCGGCGCGTCGGGTCACGGCGTGCAGCCGGGCGATCAACTCGTCGACGTAGAAGGGTTTCGTGAGGTAGTCATCTGCGCCGAGATTCAAACCCTCCAAGCGTTCGTTGAGCGCGCTGCGCGCGGTGACGAGAACCACGGGCACGGTGATCCTCTTTTCGCGCAGATTGCGCAGGATGCTGAGCCCGTCGCGGCCCGGCACCATGATGTCGAGCACGAGCGCGTCGTACGCGCGGGTGGTCGCGAGGGCGTAGGCGTCGTCGCCGTTGTCGCAGAAATCGATGGAGAAACCCTGCGCTTCGAGGCCCTTGCGCACGAGCGCCGCCAGCTTCCGGTCGTCCTCGAGCACCAGGATCTTCACGCGGTCAATCAGCCGGTCGCGTGTCACCGGCGCAAGCGGCCAAAGATGAAAAGATGTTAATCGTCCGGCGCGGCTCCGCCGTAACCGAAGAAAGGGTGAGTTGGAACACAGAGGGCACCGAGGCCCAATCCGAGTCCACGGAGTCTCATCCACGGGCCCGGTCCCGCCGGGCCACTAGCAAGAGAAATTGTCGCGAAAAACCACGATTTATGAGGGCATTAGCTCAGGGCCGTGGCGGTCGCGTTTGATGCCGCGGCTGGCAGCCGCGGACCATGTCGTGACACTGCGGCCGAAGGCGTTTCTGAAGACCCGCGGTCCAACCGCGCCTACCGGGATCGGAGCGCGGATGACAGGATTTTAACCCGGGGGAACGGGCGTGGTTCATCCGCCTGCGGCGCAATGACGCCATGCCGCTCCCGTGTTCCTGCACGTTCGCGCTCGCCGCTTCCCTCCTGATCGCCGCGGGTGAGCTGCGCGCGGTGCTTCCGGACACCGGACAGACCGCGCGCCACACGCGGACCTTCGGCGAGGATTCCGACTTTGCCGGCGCGGGCCCGCGTCTCCGCGACAACGGAGACGGCACGGTTTCCGACGAGGTGACCGGCCTGATGTGGCAGCGGGTGGACGGAGGCGAAATGACTTGGGACGCGGCGTTGGCGTATGCGCGAGGTCTTCGCCTCGCGGGTCGCGACGACTGGAGGCTGCCGACGAGCCACGAACTCTTCGGGATCTTGAACCACGGCCGGAATCGTCCACCGTTGGACACGAAGTTCTTCGCGCGAAGCGCGGCGGAGTACTGGTGGTCGGCGACGACCCGCGCCGGCGACACCTCGCGGGTCTGGGTGGCCAACGCCGGCGGCGGAACAGGTCCCCATCCGGTGCGCGAGACGCTCAGCGCGGGGGGAGCAAAGCGGATCCATGCGTTGTGCGTGCGGGGCGCACCGCCATCCGCCGGACCCCGTCTCCGTTCGGACGGTGCCGGCACGGTGACCGACGATGCCACGGGCCTTGTCTGGCAAAGGGAGGCCCCGGCCGAGACCATGACTTGGGAGGAGGCGCTCGATTATTGCATGCGCCTGAATCTGGCAGGTCACGGGGATTGGCGCCTGCCTAACATCAAGGAGCTGCGATCGCTTTGCGACGACTCGGCGGCGCAGCCGCTGCCTTCGTCGCTGTTTCCGCGCGTGCGCGGGGGCTCCGCGTGGACCTCGACGAGCGAGAATAACCGCCTGGACCGCGCGTGGCACGTTAGTCTGGACACCGGTCTGGTGACGCACGCCCTGAAGACCGAACAGCTTTTGGTCCGCGCCGTGCGCGGCGGCGGGGTTATGGCCGGACCGCGGGAGAAGCCGCCGGTCGACCAAGAGTCTTTCCGCCGGAGCTCCGGCAACGGCAAGGACGGCGCCGGCAAACGACGGCGCGAAGAGCCCGCCGGCGCACGGTGAGGAAGCCCCGCATGAACAACTTTTAATCCGCTGGTTTCCGCCCCCGTCATTTTCCCCCCGCAGCCTTTTCCCATGACTCATCTGATACGTCGTTCCTCGATTATTTCGCTCATGTTCTCCGCGGCCTGCGTTCTTGCCGGGGCGGCAGAGCCGGTCTCGGCCCGCCTGGTGAACGTTTCGGCGCGCGTCGCGCTCGGCGGTAATGCCGGTACTCCAATCTCCGGTTTCGTCGTCGCCGGCGCGGGCCAGAAACAGGTGATCGTGCGGGCAGCCGGTCCGGCGCTTACTGCGTTCGGCGTGGGTAACGCCCTGGCCGACCCTCGGCTCAGCCTCGTGAGCAAGGGCGCCACCGTCGCGAGCAACGATAACTGGCTCGCGGCCGACGGCGGCGCCATGGGTGGCGTGGGAGCGTTCGCCTTTGCCGCCAACAGCCGCGACGCGGCGCTCGTGCTACCGGTCTCGCCCGGGGATTTCACGGCTCCGGTCACCGGTCCTGACGGCGCCAGCGGCGTCGTGCTGCTCGAGACCTACGACGCCTCGCCGACCAGCTCCTCCTACCTGGTGAACGCCTCGACCCGCGCTTTCGTCGGCACGGGCGATAACGTGCTGATCCCCGGCTTTGTGATCAGCGGTCCCGGCGCGGTGAAGGTGCTCATCCGTGCGGTCGGGCCCACGCTGGGATCGTTCGGGGTCGGCGGGGTGCTCAACGATCCGACGCTCACCCTCTACCGCGGCAGCACGGTGCTGGCGTCGAACGACAATTGGTCGACCGCCGTGAACGCGGCCGACGTCGCCGCGGCGGCCACGGCTTTCGGCGCCTTCAACCTGCCCGCCGGCAGCCGTGACGCGGCGCTCCTGGTTTCGCTGCCCGCGGGTTCCTACTCCGCGGTGGTGAGCGGCGTAAACAACGGCACGGGTACCGCGCTCGTCGAACTCTACAGTGAGACTCCCGCGGCGCCGGCCGCCGCGACGCCGGGTTTCACGGTCAGCGCCGTGACCACCACGCCCGCCGTGCCGACTTTCCTCGATGCCACGACCGTGACAGCGCTCTTGCAGGCGCCCGCTGGAGCGAAGGTCACGGAGGCGAAACTGAACTATGCCGCGGGTGCGGCGCCGGTGGCCTTGACGATGTTCGACGACGGTCAGCACGGCGACGGCGCGGCGGGCGACGGGGTTTACGGCGCGACGATCCCCGCGCAGGCCGCGGGCGCGACGGTATCGTACACGATTTCGGCGAAGGACGACCGCGGAGGCTCCGCGACCACGGGCACCAACGCCTACCTGATCGGCACGCTGCTCACCGACACCATGTTCACGTCCGCGGAGTTCCTCGGAATCCCGACGCAGAAGAGCGTCACGTTGAACCTGGAGGCCGCCACGACCCTCGAGGTCTATGCGGAATACGGTACCTCGTCCGGGGTTTACACGGGACGCACTGCCGCGGCGACGTTCCCGGGTGGCACGCCGATCGAGATCACCCTGCAGTCGTCGGACCCAGCGAATCCATTCCAGGCGAACCGGCGGTATTATTATCGCGTACGGTACCGGGCGCCGGGGGAAACGACCTTCCGCAGCCGCGGCGAGCGCAGCTTCCGCACGCAGCGGCCGCGCGGTGAGACTTTCGCCTTCACCATCACCGCCGATCCGCATCTCGACGAGGTCACGACGCCCGCGCTGTTGCGCCTCGCGATGCGGAACATGGGCGCCGACGCGCCCGATTTCCACGTCGACCTCGGCGACATCTTCATGACTGACAAGCTCTCGACGATCCTGCCCGGGATCCAGTTGAACTACGACGCGGTCGAGTACCGCGCGGTGGCGCTGCGGGGCTACTTCGAGGAGTTCTGCCACTCGGTGCCGTTCTTCTACACGCTGGGCAACCACGAGGCGGAGTACCGGTACGTGTATGACGCCGACCGCACGCCGGCGAGGAACGCCAACAACAGCTCGTGGAACCTCATCGCGCGGAAACTCTATTACCCGACGCCGGTGCCGGATACGTTCTACTCGGCCAGTCGCGAGACCCGCGAGGTGGCGGGCAAGAACGAGCTGCTGGAAAACTACT
>JBEGJD010000426.1:0-4397 GCA_041184765.1 Verrucomicrobiota bacterium
AGGCCCTGAACGAGGCGGTCGAACGACTGGATGCCCACCGCAGCCGCGTGGCCGCCTTCACGGCCGGTGAGCGCGACCAAAGCCGGCAGGCCTGCGCCCTGCTCCAAACGGGAGCCTGCACGATCTACGCCGGACGCCCCCAGCCCTGCCGTTCCCACCACACGAGCGACGCGGCGGCTTGCGCCGCCCACCTTACGAACCCTTCGCTGGAGATCACCGCGGTCTACATCCCGGCTCTCCGGGCGCGCATGTTCTCCGTCATGCTCGGCGTTGATGAAGCCATCGAGGCCGCCGGTTACGACGAACGCGCCTACGATTTCGGCTCCGCGCTGCACGAGGCTCTCACCAATCCTCTCTGCCTCGACGCGTGGATGCGCCACCGGTCCGCGTTTCCGGACAATTGCCTCGCCGAGCCCCCCACCCGTCCGGCCACGCCGTAAGGGGTCAGGGCGTTCGTTGTTAATCCACAGTCCCAACCGACTGGAGTTTGAACATTGAACGCCCTGACCCCGTCGGAGGGAGGCGGGCAAGCGCATCATTGCCAACACCGGCGCGGGGCCCTTTTCTCCGCCGCAATGCCCCTCGTTTCCCACGCCACGTCCGCGGCCGCGCGTCTTGTCGCGACCGGATTCGTTCTCCTCAATCTGCTCGGCGCCGCGCAGCCCAAGTCCGAAGGCCCCGCCCCGAAGACCAAGGCGGCCGCCAGCTACGACCCGCCCGAGCCGTACGTCCCGATCTCCGCCTTCAGCGTACCCGATGACCTTGAGGTGACGCTCTGGGCCCGCACCCCGCTCTTCCGCAACCCCGCCAACATCGACATCGACGCGCAGGGCCGAGTCTGGATCGCCGAGTCCTACAACTACCGGCGCCACGCCGGGAAGGACCCCGCCGGCGACCGCATCGTCATGATCGAGGACTCCGACGGCGACGGCGTCGCGGACCGCAGCCAGGTCTTCGTCCAGGACCCGGGGCTTCTCGCGCCCATGGGCGTCGCCGTGATCGACAACCAGATCATCGTCTCCTGCACGCCCGACCTGATCATCTACACCGACGTGAACCGCGACGGGAAATTCGATCCGGCGGTCGACAAGCGCGAGGTGCTGCTGACCGGCTTCGACGGCCGCAACCACGACCATTCGCTGCACTCGGTCACGATGGGACCCGACGGCAAGTGGTACTTCAACCACGGCAATTGCGGCTCCTACTTCACCGACCGCTCCGGCCGCACCTTCCGCATCGGCAGCCCCTACGACGGCGGCCGCAGCGGCGGCGGCACGCCGATCACCGAGCGGCGCCCGCCCGAATTCGCGGGCGAAAAGAGCGACGACGGGCACGTCTACATCGGCGGCACCACGTTCCGCATGAACCCCGACGGCACCCAGGTGGAACCGATCGGCTTCAACTACCGCAACTCCTACGAGCAGACCGTCACCTCCTTCGGCGACGTTTTCCATAACGACAACGACGACCCGCCCGCCGCCCGCACCTCTTTCCTCCAGGAGTACGGCAACTTCGGCTTCGCCTCGCGCGACGGGAAACGCGCGTGGGCCGCCGACCGCCGCCCGGGCCAGTCCACCCAGATCGCCGAGTGGCGCCAGGAAGATCCCGGCACCGTCCCGGCCGGCGACGTGTACGGCAATGGCGCCCCCACCGGCATCGTCTCCTACGAGGGCGACGCCCTCGGCGCGAAATGGCGCGGCGTGCTCCTGAGCTGCGAGACCTCGCGCAACGTCGTCTTCGGTTACTTCCCCAAGGTCGACGGCGCCGGCTACCGCCTCGAACGCTTCGACTTCCTCACCTCAAACCCCGGCCGCGATTTCGCGGGCATCGATTCCCAACGCGGCCGCCTCCGCACCGAGGACATCCGCACCTGGTTTCGTCCGTCTGACGTCGCCGTCGGCCCCGACGGCGCGATATACGTCGCCGACTGGTTCGACCCGCGCACCGGCGGCCACGCCGCGCTGGACTCCAGCTTCGCCGGAGCGATCTACCGTATCGCCCCGAAGGGCCGGAAGCTCACCCGCCCGCGGATCGACGTCACCACCACCGCGGGCCAGATCGAGGCGCTCCGCAACCCCGCCGTTCACGTCCGCGCCCTCGGCTTCATGAAACTTCGCGCCGCCGGAGCCACCGCGGTCGCGCCGGTCGCCGCGCTTCTCGCCGACGAGAACCCCTACATTCGCGCCCGCGCCATCTTCCTCCTCGCGCAACTCGGCGCCACCGGCGTCGCCAAGGTCGAGGAGCAGCTGAAGAACCGCGACGCCATGACGCGCGTCACCGCGTTCCGCGCGCTGCGCCGCGTCAACCACCGCGTGGTCGAGCATGCGGCCGAGCTCGCGGCCGACTTCTCCGCCGCCGTGCGCCGCGAGGTGGCGGTCGCGATGCGCGATGTGCCGCTCGCGGCTTCGCGCGACATCCTGCTCGCCGTCGGCAAGGGTTACGACGGCCACGACCGCGCGTACCTCGAGGCGTGGGGCACCGGCTGCACGGGCAAAGAGAAGGAGATCGCCACGGCCCTGCTCGCCGTCGCGCCCGGGAAGGACGCCGCGAAATGGCCCGCCAATTACGCACACCTGATCTGGCGCCTCACGCCCGCCGGGGCCGAGGGCGCCTTCGCCACCCGCGCCACCGCGACCACCCTGCCCGAAAAGGAGCGCATCGCCGCCGTCACCGCGCTCGGCTTCACGCCGACCAAGGCCGCCGCCGAAGCCTTGATGGATCTCGCCGGCTCCGCCGCCGGCATGACCAAGGCGCACGCGCTTTGGTGGCTGATGAACTACAAGGACACCCGTTGGAAAGACGTGGGCGTCGCCGCCACCCTGAAGCAGCGCGGCCTTTACGATCCCGACACAATCTCGATCACCAACAGTATCGTGCCCGAGCCCGCACCCTCGAAACTCCCCCCGGCCGCGGAAGTGGCGAAGCTCAAGGGCAACGCGGTCAAGGGCGCCGCCACGGCGCAAGCCTGCCTGTTGTGCCATCGCATCGGCGACCAAGGTAACGAGTACGGCCCCGCACTCGCCGGCTTCGCGCGCGGCCAGGCGACGGAAGTGGTGATCAACGCGATCATCGACCCCTCCGCCGAGATCGCGCACGGCTACGACGGCGTCGCCATCGACCTCAAGGACGGCGGCCAGGTGCACGGCATCCTCCTCAGCGGCGGCGACCCCGTCGTCGTGCAGTCGATGGGCGGCCTGACGCAGATGATTCCCGCGGCGAAAATCCGCGGCTCCTCCCGCAAGCCCCTCGGTCGTTCCCTCATGCTGAGCGCCGAACAACTCGGACTCAACGCGCAGGACGTCGCCGACATCGTCGCCTACCTGAAGACAATCTGACGCCACCGGCGGGAACCTTTCCCCCGGGGGAACTCCCGCCTCCCCGCGAAACGTTCAGCGCGACGTCTGACGCCGTGCCGGAGCAACCCGCGGGTTTGACGTCGCGCTGCCGCCGCGGCGGCTAGGGCCTGCCCTAGAACGAGCCCTTCAATCCGAGCGCGAGGGCGATGCCGAATTCCGAAGTGCGGTTCTGCCGCGCATAGGCGGGGGTCTCGTCCCCGTAGCGCAGCAGGGTCTGCGGGACATTCAGCACGTTGCTCGCGCTGCCGACGAGCGAGAGCGCCTTGGTCAGCTGCCACGACGCGTTCAGGTCGAGGGTGGTCCGCGCCCCGATGTACTGGAACGCATTCGTACCGACCGCCGGCATCGCCGTGCGTTTGTCCAAACCACGATGGTTCCAGCGCGCGACAAAACCTATCCGGCGCCAGTTGAACGAGAATCCCCAATTGCCGGTGCGCGGGATGAAGCTGGTGAAGTCCGCCTGACGGTCCCCTTCCAGCCTTAGCCAAGTCGCGTTGGCGAAGACCGTGAACGGCGCCCCCCAGCGTCCGAGGCGGCGCAACGTCTGACGAAAATTCATCTCACCGCCAGTGATGCGCGCGTCCCCCGCGTTGAACTTCGAGCTGACGTTCCAACCGGTGTACACCGGGTCGAGCCCCAGTTCCTCCAGCAACGCGGCGTCGGCCAGCCGCACCTGCGTGCCGAAGAAGTTGCTGATCTGCTTCCGGAACACCCCGGCGCTGATGATGCCGCCGCCGTCGGTGTAATACTCGGCCGACAGATCAAAATTGTCGGCCGTCCACGGCCGCAACGCGGTGTTCCGCATCGTGATCGTGCCCTTCACGACTGCGGGGTTGTTCTGGTCCTGCTCATTGAGGTCGTTCTCGGCGAACTGCGCATTCGGGATCACGTCGACCAGATCGGGCCGGCCGTAAGTGCGCGCGTAGGCGGCGCGGAGGAGCAGCCGCTCGGTCGCGTCGAACGTCGCATGCAGGCTCGGGTAAACGCCGTCGTAGTCCCGCGTGACGGCGTAGGCGCGCTCGCGGCGCACCAGTTTCAGCT
>JBEGJD010000427.1:0-2922 GCA_041184765.1 Verrucomicrobiota bacterium
CGCCCCGTCTCGCCGCGTTTTCCTTCGTTCTGTGCGCCGCCTGCTCCGCCTTCGCGGCGCAGAAGGTCGAGATTCCGATCAACTATGACGAAGCCAAGGTGCCGGCCTACCGGCTGCCGGACCCGCTGGTGGCGGCCGACGGCTCGGCGGTGCGTGATGCCGCGGCGTGGAAAAAACGCCGGCTCGAGCTACTCGAGATCTTTGCACGCGAGGTCTACGGGCGCACGCCCGCCGGCCGTACGCCAGGCATGCACTGGGAAACCACGTCGGTCGACCGCGCGGCGCTGGGCGGAAAGGCGGTGCGGAAGGAGATCACGGTGTGGTTCACGGAGCGAAAGGAGGGACCGCGCATGCACCTCCTGGTTTACCAGCCGGCCGGCGCTGCCGGCGCACACCGGCCGTGGCCTGCATTCCTCGGCTACAATTACTACGGCAACCAATGCGTGAACGCCGACCCCGGCATCACGCTGTCGCGCGCGTGGATGCGTTCGAACGCCGAGTTCAAGGTCGTCGACAACCGCGCGACCGAGGGGACGCGCGGCGTGCACGCCTCGCGCTGGGACATCGAGACGGTCGTCTCGCGCGGTTACGCGACGGCCACGGTCTATTACGGCGATCTGTGCGAGGATCGCGCCGAGGGGTTGGAACGCGACGTCGGCGCGTTGCTCCGCACCGGCTCGGCCGAGACACGCGCACCGGACGCCTGGGGTGCGATCGGTATCTGGGCGTGGGGTCTGAGCCGCGCGCTCGATGTGTTGGCGGCCGATCCGGAGATCGACGCGGCGCGCGTGGCGGTGCACGGCCACTCGCGGCTCGGGAAGACCGCGCTTTGGGCCGGGGCCCAGGACGAGCGTTTCGCGCTCGTGATCTCGAACAACTCCGGCTGCGGCGGGGCCGCGCTGAGCATGCGCGTGTACGGGGAGAACGTGGAGCGCATCAACACGTCGTTTCCGTTCTGGTTCGCGCGCAATTTCCGCGCCTACAACCGCCGCGAGTCAGCGCTCCCCGTCGACCAGCACCAGCTCATCGCCTTGATCGCGCCGCGCGCCGTCCACGTCGCCAGCGCGGAGGAGGACCGCTGGGCGGATCCCCGCGGGGAATTCCTCGCCGCCCGTCACGCCGTTCCGGTTTACGCGCTTCTAGGTCGCCGCGGGCTGGGCGTCGAAGAGATGCCCGCCGTCAACCAACCCGTGATCGGCGACGGCGTCGCGTACCACATCCGCACCGGCAAGCACGACATCACGCCGTACGATTGGGCGCGGTACCTCGACCACGCCGACCGCGTGCTGCGGCGCTGACGCCGGTTCAGGCGGCGGGCAGCAGCTCGCGCAGGTTGTGCAGGCACACCCGCGAGGCCTCGATGCCGCCGCGGGAGAACCCGTAGCCGGCGGGAAGGTGCAGGTCCTTCTCGTCGATCTGCACGACGCGCCAGTGTGTCTCGAGGGAGAAGTTGCCGGCGTAGCCGCTGCGCTGGATCTGCGCAAGGTGCGCCTTCCAGCCGACGTCGCCGAGCCCAACGGGGGTCGCGACCGCCTGCAACGCGCCGGGCTTCGGCGCGACACGGCGGGAGTCCTTCACGTGGATGTGGTGGATGCGGCCGCTGATGGCGTTGAAGCCCGCCGTGGGGTCCTGCGGCGCACCGGGGACGTAGAGGACGTTGCACGGGTCCCAGACGATCCCGAAGCGCGGGGCGGGCAGGCGGTTGATGATCTCCGCGCCCTCCAGCGCCGAGCCGAGGATGCAGCTGTGCTCGTTCTCGACGCCGATGCGCACCTTCGTGCCGGCGGCGATCGCGTCGAGTTTCAGCAGTTGCTCCACCACGCGCGGGGTGAGGGCGGCGTTGTCGGCCGCCGACCGGCGCAGGAAGGTGAACACGCGGACGAGGTCGCAACCCAGCTCCTGGGCCACACCGAGGCTGCGGCGGAACTCCTCGTGGTGGGCGCGCACCGCGGCCGCGTCGTCGATGTCGCATTTGAACACCGGCGACGAGCAACCGAAGATCCGCCATCCCTCGCCACGGGCGACCTTCGCGATCTCCTTGATGTCGGCGGGGGTGAGATCCTTGAACGCCCGGCCGAACATGCTGCGCAACTCGTAGCCCGGCAGGCCGAACTCCTTGGCGAAACGGATGAGGTCGGGCAGGTCCTGAGAGACCTCGTCGGAGATGACGGTGAAGCGGTCGGGAAACTTCATGGTGATGGCGTGTTGAAAGGTGAAGGTGTATCGGCCGCCCGCACCCGCGACCAAGCGAAAACCGCCAGGTGTTCCGCGGCGGGAGTGTTCGGGCGGACCCGCCTTGGAGTCGCGAGGCGATCCCAATTCGCTGCGCGGGTGAGTAACCACGGATGGACACCGATGGACACGGATGAGGAGGCGATGGCTTGCTGCAGCCGCGGCTGGCCGTCGCGGACCATGCCGGGGATCCGCGAAGGCCGAAGGCGATTCCGAACAGCCCGGAGTTCACCGCGGATTTCGCGGATGGGAGAGAGCAGTTCCCCAAACCGCCTACGATACGGCTCAACAAACACCTTCGAGCCTCTTGCGCATTCTGGCGGCCAACCGGGTGATGGCCGCGAGGAGGCGCATATGGCGCAAGAGGCGGATTCAAATCGGCCAATGGGGTTCAGCGACGGATGGACACCGATCGACACGCAGCAGGCAGGCGGTCCAAGGCCCCTCTCAGTTACCTCCGTTTGCTCCTGTTGCGGGTTTGGAGCAGCAGGCAATAGAGGCCGTGGAGCTTGGATGTTCCCCGTCTCCCGTGTCTTCCACGTCTCACCTGTCTCCCAAGTCTTCTGCCTCCGTGGTGAAATGGCTCGGTGGTGCCATTCCCAACACAACCTACTCCCCGCGCAGGTCGTAACAAAGCAGGCGCGGCGTAGTGCCGTGCAGGGCGTCGCGGGTGTTCTGGCAGACGTAGAG
>JBEGJD010000428.1:0-2722 GCA_041184765.1 Verrucomicrobiota bacterium
ATCCGCCTGCGCGAGATCCGCGCGCACGAGGAGTCGCTCGCGCTGCTCGATTACCAACTGGAGCAGCGGCAGGAGCGGCTGAACCGCGAGAACGTGGCGGTGCGGCAGGCGCGGGACGCCATCCGCGCCCTTTCCAAGGGCGTGCGGAAGCGCCTCGAGGGCGTCTCGCAGCTCGACGGCGAGGAAATCCGCCGGCAACTGCGCGAGGAGATTTTACTGGAGTGCCAGGATGAGTTCCGCGCGCTGCGCCGCTCGACCCTCGAGAAGTCCGACCAGGAGCTGCAGAACGAGGCCCGGCGCTCGCTGATCTCCGCGATGCAGCGCCTCGCCAGCCGGCCCAACAACGACCTCACCTCCACGATCGTCCAGCTGCCCAGCGAGGAGATGAAGGGGCGGATCATCGGCCGCGAGGGACGGAACATCAAATCCTTCGAGTCCGCCACCGGGGTCACCCTTCTCGTCGACGAGTCGCCGCAGATGGTCCTGCTTTCATCCTTCGACCCCGTGCGCCGCGAGATAGCGCGCGTCGCGCTCGACGGGCTGGTGAAGGACGGCCGCATCCATCCCGCCTCGATCGAGGAGTACGTGAAGCGCGCGCAGGACGAGATCGACCTCGTCACCACGCAGGCCGGCGAGGAGGCGGTCACGCGGCTCAACATCAACGGCCTCCATCCCGAGATCATCCGGCTCATCGGCCGGCTGCGGTACCGCTTCTCCTACAACCAGAACGTGCTCGATCACTCGGTCGAGACCGCGACCCTCGCGTCGCTCATCGCGAGCGAGATTGGTCTGGATCCCAATGTCGCCAAACGCGCCGGTCTGCTGCACGACATCGGCAAGGCGCTGCCGGGCGAGCTGGAGGGCAGCCATGCCACGATCGGCGCCGAGTTCATCCGTCGGTATGGCGAGACGCCCATCGTGGTGAACGCCGTCGCCGCGCACCACGAGGAGGTTAAGCCGGAGACCATTTACGCGGGGCTGCTCATCCTCGCCGACACTGTTTCTGCCACGCGGCCCGGCGCGCGCGCGGAGTCGATGACCGGCTATATCCAGCGGCTCGGCCGCCTCGAGAAACTCGCGCTCTCGCTGGAGGGCGTGCAACAGGCGTTCGCGATCCAGGCCGGCCGTGAGATCCGCGTGGTCGTTTCCCCGACCGAGGTCACCGACGACCGCGCCCGCGAGATCGCGCGTGAGCTCCGTAAGCGCATTGAGACCGAGCTACAGTATCCCAGCACGATCCGCATCACGGTGATCCGCGAGGCGCGCTTCACCGAGACCGCGACGTAGGCCGACGCCTCGTCGGCCGGGCTGGTCAAATGCGGGGTGGCACCACCGGCCAACCGGATTCCCGCCAGTCGCCGAGGCTGCCGGCGTTGGCGGCGCGAAAGCCCTCCGCGACCAACGTGCGGGCCGCGATCACGGAGCGCCCGCCCGCCGCGCAGTAGCAAAGCAGTTCGCGCCCGGCGTTTTGCTCGAGGAACGGCCGCCAGTGTTCGCGGGAACCACCGAGGTCGCTCAACGGCAGCAGCACCGCGCCTTCCGCCACACCGGAGCGCCATTCTCCCGGTTCGCGGACGTCGATGAGCACCGCCTTTGCTTCCAGCACGCGCGGTGCGCATTCCCACGGCCGGAGGCGGGGCGCGGGAGTGAACAGTGACTTGAGGAACTTGAACGGATTCATCGCGATCGCAGCAGGTTGGGGCAGCGGGTCATTCGGAAGGCGAGGCCGTGCTGGGCGCCGTCGGGTTGGGGGCTTCCCGCCCGGCGTTGGCCATGTAATAGAGCACCGGCACGGCCAGGCGGCTGATCAGCAGCGAGGCGATCTCCCCGAACATCAGGCTGATGGCGAGGCCCTGGAAGATCGGATCGGCGAGGATGACACTGGCGCCGACGACCACCGCCAGCGCGGTGAGCAGCATCGGACGGAAGCGCACCGCGCCCGCCTCGATCACGGCTTCCCGCAGCGGCAGGCCGTGCGCGCGCCGCAGCTCGATGAAATCCACGAGGATGATCGAGTTCCGCACCACGATGCCGGCGCCGGCCATGAAGCCGATCATCGAAGTCGCCGTGAAGAACGCGCCCATCGCCCAGTGTGCCGGCAGGATGCCGATCAGCGAGAACGGGATCGCCGCCATCACGACGAGCGGGGTGATGAAACTGTTAAACCAGCCGACCATGAGCATGGCGATCAGCACCAGCACCGCGGTGAACGCGATGCCGAGATCGCGGAATACCTCGAGGGTGATGTGCCACTCGCCGTCCCACTTGAGCGCGGGGTTCAGATCATCCGCGGGCAGGTTGAGGTGGTAGATGGGCAGCCGCTCTTTGTCCCCGCCGAATTTCCTCGCGTCGAGTTTCCGCAGCCCGGAATCGATGGTGAACATCGCGTAGGCCGGGCTCTCCACCGCGCCGGCCACGTCGGCCGTGACGTACGTCACGGGCTTGAGGTTCTTGCGGTAGAGGTTCGGTCCGGCGGTGACCCGCTCCATCCGCACCAACTCGGAGAGCGGCACCAGCGGCGCCGCGGGATCGCGATCGGAACGCACCCGCAGGTCGAGGAGCGCGCCGGGTTGGCCGCGGGCGGCGGAGGGCAACTCGAGCATGATCGGCACGTCCTCGCGTTCGGCGGGAACGTGCAGAAGGTCCGCCGCGCGGCCCTGCGCCGCGAGTTGGAGGGCCTCGGCGACCGCCGCCTCGCTGACTCCGTGCAGCGCGGCCTTCG
>JBEGJD010000429.1:0-3930 GCA_041184765.1 Verrucomicrobiota bacterium
TCGCGCACCCACGCCGCGTTGGCAGCGTCGCGCTCGCGCCACTCCTCCAGTGCGCCGGGCACCTTGGGCTGGTGGTTGTTGTGGCTGCCGACGACGTGCACCGTGGCAAACACGACTCCGCCGATGGTCCAGCGCGCGTTCTCCACGAACCGCGCGTGCGCGGCGTCGCGGCGTTGAGTGACGAGCGGCAGCGGGGCCCGGCCGCGGCTGCGTTCCTCCGCGAAGAAGAGTTCGCGGATGCGGGCGAGGCGCTCCCGCGGTTCAAAGCGTCCGGCTTTTTCTGAATGCGTGTCGGTCCACTCGTTGTCGCCGGGTGTGTAGACGAGCGCGGTGGTGACGGAATCAAATTGGTCGCGGCGGCGCAGGAGAATCTCGTCGTCGCACCGTTCGTCGCTACCTAGAATATCGCCAAGATGGACGGCGAACGCGGGTTTCTGCCGGTTGATCTCGGCGATGAGGCGGCCGAAGCACTCCTCGCTACCCGCGTGGCGCGCGTAAGGCAGGCAACCCATCGCGGTGAAAGTGAACGGCTCGGCGGCTCCGGCCCGCGCGATGGCGAGCAGCAGAAGGAGCGGGGCGAGCCAACGACGGCGGGGAAATTTTCCGGCGAAGCGGGATTTCATGGGGCAGGTCCAGCCTCGGGAAGACGGCCCCGGCCCGCAAGCGCTCCGCTCCGCCGGCTCCGGATTTGCCAAGCGCGGCCGTTCGCGTAGCCGTCATGTTTACGCATGCGCAATTTTTTCTACCTGCTCCTGCTCGCCGCCATCCTCGCCACCGCCGCCCTCGTCACCCGTTCGGGCATCCTTGCCCGCAATGACCCGCGTGACCGCCCGACGAACTGGGCGATGCGCGAGGCGATGGACAAAAAGGTGCCCCAAGTCAGCACCGAGGACGACCTCTACCTCTCCGAGCACTACCAGTCGGCCGTGCGCCGCTACTCGGGGCTGCGGTATGTGATCCGTTCCGCGGGCACGGGCACCGCGACTCCGCCGCCGGGTTCGGAGGTGATCGCGCACTACGAGGGCCGCCTGCTTGACGGCACGAGTTTCGACAGTTCCTACCGCCGCGGCACCCCGTTCGTCTTCCGCGTCGGCACCGGCGCCGTGATCAAAGGATGGGACGAAGCGTTTCTCCTGATGAAGAAGGGTGAGAAGCGCACCCTCATCATTCCCCATTGGCTGGGATACGGTGAGAAGGGTTCGCCGCCTAAGATCCCGGGCAAAGCCACGCTGATCTTCGAGGTCGAGCTGATCGACTGGCGCTGAGGCGGGTTTTCAGCGCGCCTGAGGCTGGGCGGGAGGCGTCGGCGGAACCACGCCTTGGTTCACCTGCTGGGCCGCTTGCTCGCGGATGGCCCGGCGACGGGCTACCTCAGCGGCGACGGCCTCGAGCCGCCGCTGTTCGTCGGCCGGAGTCGGGTTCACCACCACGCTTTGCGTGACGGCCGGGGCCACGTTCACGGCCGGAGCCGGCACGCTCGGGGCCGCCACAGGGGGATTCGGCGCTTGGACGGGCGCGCCGCCGGAAACTACCTTGGCGACCCGCATCGAAAGCGTGATGGACCTGCCCTGATGCTCGATGGTCAGTGCCTTCTGCTCGTCATCATAGCGTCGCGCCACGACATCGAGCTCCTCGTTGCGCTGATTCAGGCGCACCCAGACGCCACTTTTCTTGGCGGGATCAAAAAGCCGGAATTGCAACCCGTCTCCGAGATCAATGTTGCCCCGGTATTCCAATCCACCGGCGGCGGAAGTCGCGGCGGCCGCGGGCGCGGCTGCGGCCGGCGGGGTGAACGGCGAGCGCCCTTGCGCCGGCAGCTCACTGGGGATCGCCGCCAACAGGGGCGGGAGCAGCCGCAGAAATAGCGCCGGACGGAAACGCATGGGGATGACGGAACCTAGGTCCGCGTCCGTCACGGTCAAGCGACGGAACCCGCGGCTGATCAACCCCAGAGGCGTTCCGGATAATGCCCCGCGCGCACCAACGCGCCGATCGCCTCCTGCACGCGTGGCTTGTCCTCGCGGTAGGTCACGCCGAACCAGGAGCCGGAGGTTGGGCGCACGTCCACCACGGCCTCGCCCGCCGCCACCATCGCCGAAACCGCCGCGGGTAGGTAGAACTCCGCCTTCAGGTCTTCCGCCTTTGCGCGCAGGAATTCCGGAAAACGCCGGTCGAGACCCGCGAAAAGCGCGGGCGTGAAACCCCAGCAGTTCAGCGAGACGGGCTCGTCTCCGGAGTAACGCCGCCCGGGACCCACTTCCGCCGCCACGATCCCGTGAACTTCCTCCACCGAAAGCATCTCGCCGGCGGCGTTGACGCGCGCGACTCCGCGGGAGACGCCGCCGTGCTCGGACAGGGTATTGGCGAGCCGGAAGCCCACCATCGCGAACCGCGGTCCGCGCGCCGTCACGAGGAATCGGCCCAGCTGCGCGAACGCGTCGGCCCCGTAGAAGTCGTCGGCGTTGATCACCGCGAAGTTGCCCGGCAGCGCTTCGCGCGCGCACCACACGGCGTGACCTGTTCCCCAGGGGCGTTCGCGGCCCGGCGGAACGGTGAAACCGGGCGGCAGGAGGTCGAGCGATTGGAAGACGTAGTCCACCGCGATCCTGCCCGCGTACCGCGCCCCGATCCGCTCCCGGAAAACTTGCTCGAAGTCGCGCCGGATCACGAAAACCACGCGACCGAATCCCGCGCGCAAAGCGTCGAATACGGCGTAGTCGAGCACCGTCTCCCCGCCGGGACCCACCGGATCGATCTGCTTCAGCCCGCCATAACGCGAGCCCATCCCGGCTGCCAAGACGACGAGGGAAGGTGTCATTCGTTTGAACCAAAAGACCGCGTCCGGGCTTGGTCAACCCGCCGCCTCGGTCGTCGCCGCCGGTTGGGGAGTCCGGCCACGCAGGCGGTCCTGCAATCCGATGAAGCGGCCGATGATCTGTCCTTGCGCGAGATGCCGGCCGGCCGCGATGCGTTGGCGGGCCCCGACCCACACGTCGCGGATCACCCGACGGTCCAGGCTCGAGAGCAGCACCGCCGGCAAAGCCCGCGGCTCCACTCCCGCCAGCGCGGGATCGGAAAGACTCACCGTGAAGAAGTCCGCCGGCCGTCCGACCTCGAGGGCTCCTCCCGTTGCCCCGAGGCTCCGCGCTCCTGCCACGGTTGCGCTCCGCCACACCGCGGCGGCATCCTCGAAGCCTGCCGCGCGCGCCACCACGAGCGGACTCGCCGGCGCCTGGGAGTCCGTGCCCGCAGCCACTCCGGCGCCCGCCGTCGACAAAGCCGTCACGGCGGCCGGTAGGCCCGGACTGAGGGAGATCGCGGCCCGCGCGGTGCCAAGCGACCGAATCTCGTCGTCCGTCAGATGCCGTGCGTCGACCGCCGTGAACCGTTTGTCGACCAGCCCGAGGTCGGCCAGCAGCGCGAGGGGCGTGCGCCCGTGCTCGGCCACGCAGGCGGCAACGTCTTCTGCCGACGAGGCGACGTGGGTGTGCAGCCGCAACCGCTGCGCGCGCGCATAGTTGCCGATCAACTTGAATGCTTCGGGCGGCACGGTTGCGAGAGAGTCAGGTGCGACCCCCAGCCAGGCCTCGTCCGCAGGGAAGTCCCGCTCGATGGCGAGGCGCAGCGCTTCCGTCTCACGGGTGAATTGATCGGCCGACGCGCTCAAAACACCGGGCGGAAGTGCCGCCGCCTGCGATGGCGTTTGTTCGCGCAGGATCGCGACTCGCAGCAGCGCGATTCGGATACCGACGTCGTGCGCGGCCCGCACCACCTCGCGGCCGAAATCCGTCCCGGCAACGGCGGCCTCTGCGCCGTGATGCAGTGCGTGAAACTCTCCCACGCACGTGACGCCCGACATCATCATCTCAAGGAAAACGAGCCGCGCCGTGTCGAAAACGTCCTCCGCGCCGAGCTTCGCCAGAATCGCCG
>JBEGJD010000430.1:0-3483 GCA_041184765.1 Verrucomicrobiota bacterium
GATACACGGTGTTTGAAACCGAGATGAAGGCGCAGAAGGAAATTGCGGATAACCAAATAATCCGTCTGCAACAGTTCCTTGACGGCGAGCGACACTTTGAGGACGCCATCACTGTGGAGGAATACATTGTTCCCGTGTCGGTGCATCCCGATGGTGTGATAGTTGACGAATGTGGGCGCTGCTTTGGCCCGAAGCCGGACTGACTTCAAGCAACGCGGTTCATTCAGCGGCTTCGCCGGTTCAGGTGATGGGCTGGGGGTCGCGCCAGGCGTGGCCGCTCTGGGCGAGGAGGTCTTCGGCGGCGATCGGTCCCCACGTGCCGGCGGCGTAGAATTCGTGGTTGGTCAAGGGCTTGCCTTCCCAGCCGGCGCGGATGGAATCCACGATGCTCCACGCGGTCTCGACTTCGTCGCGGCGGATGAAGAGGGTGGCGTCGCCGGCCATGGCTTCGAGGAGGAGGCGTTCGTAGGCTTCGGGGGTGTAGGCGCCGAATTCGCTGTCGTAGCTGAAGTGCATGCGCACGGGGCGGACGGCGAGGCTGGTGCCGGGGACTTTGCCGTTGAAGCGGAGGGAAATGCCTTCGTTGGGCTGGAGGCGGAGGGTGAGGGCGTTGGGGTCGAGTTTGTCGCCGCATTGGGCGGCGAAGAGGACGTTGGGGGTGCGGCGGAATTGGATGCGGACTTCGCTGGCGCTGAGGGGGAGGTTCTTGCCGGTGCGGAGGTAGAAGGGGACGCCGCTCCAGCGCCAGTTGTCGATGTAGAGTTTGGCGGCGACGTAGGTTTCGACGTTGGAGTCGGGTTTGACTTTGATTTCCTGGCGGTAGCCGGGGCGGGGTTGGCCGGCGACGGTGCCGGCGAAGTATTGGCCGCGGACGACTTGCTTGGCGACGTCTTCGGGGGTGAGGGGGCGGATGGATTTGAGGAGTTTCACTTTTTCGTCGCGCACGTCTTCGGCTTCGAGGGAGACGGGGGGTTCCATGGCGACGAGGGCGAGGACTTGGAGGATATGGTTCTGGAGCATGTCGCGGATGGCGCCGGCTTCCTCGTAGTAGCCGCCGCGGTCGCCGACGCCGAGTTTCTCGCTGACGGTGATCTGGACGTGGTCGATGGAGTCGCGGTTCCAGAGGCGTTCGAAGATGGCGTTGGAGAAGCGGAACATGAGGATGTTCTGCACGGTTTCCTTGCCGAGGTAATGGTCAATGCGGAAGACCTGTTGTTCGGTAGCAAAGCGGGTGAGTTCGCTGTTGAGGGTGTGGGCGGAGGCGAGGTCGTGGCCGAAGGGTTTCTCGACGACGAGGCGTTGCCAGGCGGTGCCGTCCTGATGCAGGAGGCCGGCGCGATGGACGTTTTCGGCGACGACGCCGAATTGGCTGGGGGAGATGGCGAGGTAGAAGAGGAGGTTCTCGCGCAATGGCCCGCTGCCGAAGGAGGTGAGGAGGGCTTCAAGCCGGGCGTAGGCGGCGGTGTCGGTGAGGTCGCCCATGCAATAGTAGAGGTTGGCGGAAAAGGCGGCCCAGACGGCTTCATCCACGGGCTTGGTGCGGGAGAATTGGTCGAGGCCGGCGCGGAGTTCCGCGCGCCAGGAGGCGTCGGTCTTCTCGCGGCGGGCGAAGCCGACGACGCGGAAGCTGGGGGGCATCTGCTTGTCCTTGAAGAGATGGTAGAGCGCGGGGATGAGTTTGCGGACGGTGAGGTCGCCGCTGGCGCCGAAGATGACAATGGTGCAGGGCGCGACGGCTTTGCGGCCCTCACCCAGGCGGAACGTCATGGTATGATCAGACATGGGCAGACGATGGCGCAGGGCGCGGCAGGTTTCAACCCTTCTTGTGGGTGCGCCGCGCGGCAGATTCTTTCACTTCCAAATTTATGGGGCTTGCAAATTTTTGGATTGAGGGCGTTGATCGCCGGTGCTGGACACGAATCTATATTGTTGCTGAATAGTCACAAAAATGTCGCCGCGTTGAAGACTGGAATCACAATAGCGACCGCCGATTTGGAACTGAGGATATTCATTTGTTGATGGTGTGTTTACTGGCGAACCGAATCTGAAAATCTGGCCGGTCATTTTTGCCTGACATCTGAGCAGAGGACACACTCTGGCTGATCTAAGTGTTGGTGGGGCGCTCTATTTACGACTTGTTTCTGGTCAAGAAGCGTTTCCGCCTCAGGTGACGGCGGTGGTGCAGAAGGCTCAAGCGAGCGTTCTGCTTGCTTGAAGGCGCGTCAAGGATTAGCCGGAGCGGGTTCGGGCGCACGCTGCTGTTGCGTGCTGAAGCCGGGCGGCTTGCCGGGCTTGGGCTTCATGAGTTCATCGAAGCGCTCAAGTTGTTCGGGGGTGAAAACCTCACGCATTTTCTCGCGGGAGGTTTTCATCTCCTCGCGCAGTTCGGGGGAGATTTTGTCCCAGATGGCCTTGGACCTTTTCTGGCTTTCCTCCAGAATGGTCATAAGCGCCAGATGTTGCTGGGGTGTGAGTTTGAGTTCGCGGTCGAGCCGTTCCATGAAATCCCTGCCTTGGTTTTTGCCCGGGGGCCGGGAAACATACGGCAAGGTCAGCCGGGAAGGTTCGGAGTTGGTGCCGGCGGGCACGGGTTTGGCGGGGGCGTTGCGGAAGGGAAAGCGGTGGCTCCGGTCAATGCTGCGGTGGCCGATGCTGTTCACGGTCGCGCCGGTGAAGATGCCGGCGGTGAAAATAGCCAGAGTGGAAAGGATGACCTTCCAGAAGTTCACTAGAGCTCCTCGATCTGCTCGGTGGGTTCGAGTGGTTCGGTCTGGTCAGCCAGGTCTACGGCGGCCAGGAGGGTGTCTTGCAAATCCTGGGAGAGTTCGGAGCCGGTGGCGGGGTTGCCAGCGGGGGTTTCTGAGGTGAGATAAAACGCGCTCGCGCCGATGAGCAGCATGACGGCGGCATAGGAAAAGGCGGCCCGGCTCAGGGCTTGACCCCATAGGGTGAGGAGATCAGGCACGGGGCAGGTGGCGAGGTGCGCCATGATGCGCTTCTCGAAAGCGTAGGGGACGCGGTCGCTGGGCGGCTGGTGCCGGGCGGCGGCGATCAGTTTCTGGTTGAGTTGGTTCAAATTCATCTTCACGGCAATAGGTTGGACGCCCTCCGGCGGAGCGGGGTTACAGATACTTATCTTTGGTGATTTTGGCGAGTTGTTTGCGCATTTCGGCGCGGGCGCGGAAGGCGCGAACTTTCACCAGTGGAATGGACCAGCCGGTGATTTGGGCGATTTCCTTGACGGAACGGTCTTCGATTTCGAGCAGGGTGATGATGAGGCGATTGGCGGGGGAAAGTTTTTCCAGGATGCGGTCGATGAGTAGTTTGGCTCCGGCGGCGTCTTCGGTGGCGCTGGAGGGGGCGGTGACGAAGCGGTCCAGCCATTCGGTCTCGGGGGCGGTGAGTTCGGTGAAGGCGGTCTCGCGGTTGCGCTGGTGGCCGCGCAGAAAATCGTAACAGGTGCGGACGGCGAGGCGCATGAGC
>JBEGJD010000431.1:0-4458 GCA_041184765.1 Verrucomicrobiota bacterium
CGCGCGGCGTCGGGCCGGCGTTTCTCCCGCTGCGCGGTCATGAACTCCTTCGCCTCCTCCGTCATGTAGTAGAGCATGGTGGCGTTGCCCGCGAGTTCCTGGATGCCCGCCTGACCGTCGAGCTCGGCGTTGAAGGCGCTCTTGAGCATGCGGATCGCGAGCGGGCTCTTGCCGAGGATCTCCCGCGCCCACTTCACGCCCTCGTTCTCAAGCTCCGACACGGGCACCACCGCGTTCACCAGACCCATGCGCAAGGCCTCCGAGGCGTCGTATTGCCGGCAAAGGAACCAGATCTCCCGCGCGCGCTTCTGACCGACCACCCGCGCGAGGTAGCTGGAACCGAAGCCGCCATCGAAGCTGCCCATCCGCGGACCCACCTGGCCAAAGATCCCGTTGTCGGCGGAAATCGTGAGGTCGCACACCACGTGCAGCACGTGACCGCCGCCGATCGCGTAACCGGCCACGAGCGCGATCACCACCTTGGGCATGGAACGGATGAGCTTCTGCAGTTCGAGGACGTTGAGCCGCGGCATGCCACCCGCGTCGATGTAACCGGCATGGCCGCGCACACTCTGGTCCCCCCCCGCGCAGAAGGCGTACTTGCCGTCGGCATGCGGCCCCGCGCCCGTAAGCAGCACGACGCCGATCGCCGGATCCTCCCGGGCGTCCAGAAAGGCATCGATCATCTCCGTCACAGTCTGCGGCCGGAACGCGTTGCGCTTCTCGGGCCGGTTGATGGTCACCTTGGCGATGCCACCCGCCTTGTGATAGAGGATGTCCGTGTAGGTCTTGGCGACTTTCCAATCGGGAGTCATGGGGACGAAGCGTGGGGCGTCCCTCCCCGCTTGTCACGCGCGGCGGCGATTCCGGCGCCGGCAAAAGCAAGCTGATTTCGGGCGGGACGGGAAACTGCTTGGACCGCCGGGCGTTTCCACGACACTCCCCGCCCATCCATGAGTAGTTCCGGGCAATCGCCCCGCGGCACCGCCGTCCAGCTGGCCCTCGGGCTGGGAGCATTGGGCGTAGTCTTCGGGGACATCGGCACCAGTCCCCTCTACACCCTCCGGGAGTGTCTCCACGCCCTGCCTCCGGCGGAGCACAAGACCGCCGTGCTCGGAGTTCTGTCCCTGGTTTTCTGGTCCCTGATCCTCGTGGTCAGCGTGAAATACACGGTATTCGTGCTGAAGGCCGACAACCGCGGAGAGGGCGGTATTTTCGCGCTCCTCTCGTTGGGAAAGCTGGAGCCCACCACCCGCATCGGGCTGAACGCCGGTACGCTGGTGGTTCTCGCCGGGGCCGCGATGCTTTGCGGCGAGGCGGTCATCACCCCGGCAATCACGGTGCTCAGCGCGGTCGAGGGCGTGAAAGAGGTCTGGTCCGGAGCCGACGCCATCATTGTCCCTGCAGCGTGCGTGATCCTCGGCGGCCTGTTCGCCCTTCAAAGCCGTGGCACGAAGGTGATCGGCTGGTACTTCGGTCCGGTGATGCTGCTCTGGTTCCTGGTGCTGGGGACCTTGGGTCTTTGGCGGGTGCTCGAAAACCCCGGCGTCCTGCAGGCGCTCGACCCTCGGGCCGGTCTCGGCCTGATCGCCAGCCATCCCGCCGAGGCCTCGGTGTTGCTCGGTTCGGTGGTGCTGGCCTTCACCGGAGTCGAGGCCCTCTACGCCGACATGGGGCACTTCGGCCGCCGAGCGATCACGCTCGCCTGGTATGCCGTCGTGCTGCCCGGGCTCGTGCTCAACTACTTCGGCCAGGGAGCCTATTTTCTTTCCGGACGCGGTTCCGTGACGAACCCGTTCCTCGCCATCGCGCCCGAAGGGCCGGTGCGGTACGGGCTTTTGATCCTGTCGATGCTGGCGGCGGTGATCGCCAGCCAGGCGCTGATTTCCGGGGCGTTCTCGCTGATCCGGCAAGCGATCCAGCTGGGCTATTTCCCGCGGCTGATGGTGCGTCACACCAATCCCGACCAGCGGGGCCAGATCTTCCTGCCGCTCGTGAACGTCGCCCTGGCGCTAGGATCCATCGCCACCGTGCTCGGCTTCAAATCCAGTTCCGCCCTCGCCGCCGCCTACGGCATTGCGGTCACCGGCACGATGATCGTCACGACCGTCGCGCTCTATTTCGTGATGAGCCGCGCCTGGTCATGGCCGGCATGGCGGACCGTTCCGCTCTGCGGCGTCTTCCTCCTGCTGGACGCCGTCTTTTTCCTCTCGAACCTGCATAAATTCCAGGACGGCGGCTGGCTGCCTCTGGTCATCGCCGCCGGCGTGTTGGCGATCATGACAACTTGGAAGCTCGGCAAGTCGGAGATCTTCCGGCGTGTCTACGCCAACGAGATCACCGAGATGGAACTCTGCCGGATCGCATCCAGCCGCCACATCACGCGGGTGCGCGGCACGGGAGTTTTCATGGCGGGCAACCCGTCCGGTACGCCGCTCGTGCTGCTGCACCACGTGAAGGCCAACAAGGTGCTCCACGAAACCGTGGTGCTGCTCAGCATCCTCACCGAAGAGGTCCCTTACGTGACGGCCGCCGCGCGATTGGAAGTCCGCGAGCTCGGTGAAGGCATCTGGCGCGCCGTCGCGCGCTACGGCTACATGGAGTCCCCCAATGTGACCGCGCTCATCGAGGACATCGGTGAACGCGGCGTACCGCTGAAGGCCTCGGAAGCGACGTACTACTTCAACCGCGAGATGGTGATCACCGGCGGCGACTCCCGCATGTGGGAGTGGCAGAAGCACCTGTACGGTTTCCTGAGCCGCAACGCCCGCCAGGCGCGCGATTACTACCACCTGCCGCCGATGCAGATCATCGAGGTCGGCCTGCCGATCCAGCTCTGAGTCCAACGACGCCGCGCTGGAATCCGCGACGCGCCAACAAGCTGATCCGAGGTGTGCTTTTTCGGCACGATTCTTATCGTTCACGTCATCGTCGACTCTATCCGCGCGAGCCGTGAAACCCGCGGCTCAAGTTAGCCGACTTCGGAACCACCTTCGGCCGCACGGTAGCCGTAATAGTCCGGGGTCGCCGGACCTCGGCTACAAACGATCCCATTTACCCGTGTCGATCGGTGTCCGTGCGTGGCTAAAAACACAGAGCGCTTCGAAGCTTCATCACGACCAGGTTGGTGCTGAACAAAGGACCGGGAAGGCGGTGCAAGGAGCACCCTCTTCTTCCATTCGCCGCAGCCGCGGCTACACGGGATGCCTTTCGTCCGGAAAAACCGTAACGATTTTCGTAGAGAAACGCGTGCGATGTAGCCGAGGGCGTTTACCCGCCTCAGGCGGCCCCCCCTCGGATCGTCGGAAACTCTTTCCGCCAATTCCCCCTCACTTCCCCTCACCGTCACGCGTCACTCCCAGCGCGGCGCAGCCTGAACGTTACTTCGGTTGCGGCAGAGCCGCGCTGGGTCTTTTGGTGGTTCAAGCACGCGGAGCTGCTCCGCGGGGCGGCATCATCGGGATTGCTTCACCCGAAAAAAGTGTTCACTTGAACACTATGAGCGATTCTCCCCTCACCGACCGCCAGCGCCAGGTCCTCGACTTCATCCATCAGCACCATCGGCAGCACGGCGTGGCACCCTCGCTCCGCGAGATCCAGGCCCACTTCGGCCTCGCCAGTCCGTTCGGCATCAAGCGCCACGTCGACGCCATCATCGGCAAGGGCGCCCTCCACCGCCTCGAGGGCAAGGCCCGCGGCCTCGTGCCCTCCGACCTCCCGCGTCAGCAAACCCTCGCCGCCGTGCCCCTCTTCGGGGTCATTCCCGCCGGCCTGCCCGTTGACGCCGCGCAGGAGCCCGAGGGCCATGTGTCCATCGATCCCGCCGCGCTCGGCGTGCGCTCCGGCGCCACGCTCTTCGCGCTCCGCGTGCGCGGCGACTCGATGGTCGACGCCGGTATCCTTGATCGCGATACCGTCTTCCTCACGCCGCGCGAGCCGCGCCCGCGCGACATCGTCGCCGCGCTGATCGACGGCGAATCCACCCTCAAGCGCTACCTGCTCCAGCGCGGCCTGCCCTTCCTGCGGGCCGAAAACCCGCGCTACCCGGACCTGCTCCCCGCCCGCGAGCTCGTGATCCAGGGCGTGATGGTCGGCCTGCTGCGCGCCCACGCCTGAAGACCCGGCGCCGGTTCCGGCGCCCGGACGCCACCGCCGGCCGCACCCGCGGCCGCGCGAACGCCCGTGCCGGCATCCCCCCGCTCTCGCCCCGTCATGTCCGCGCCTGAAAAAATCGCGGCGCTCCGCCGGCTGCTCGCCGCAAGCGCCGCTCCCGCGCCCGACGCCGGCCGCGTCCTGCCCACCGGCCTGTCGGGCATCGACGACGCCACCGGCGGCCTGCCGCTCGGAGCCGTCACCGAGATCGTCTGCGCCGCACCCAGCTGCGGCGGAAACCTGCTGCTCGGCCGCCTGCTCGCCGCGACACGCGCACGGCGCGAGCGGATCGCGCTGGTCGACGCC
>JBEGJD010000432.1:0-6367 GCA_041184765.1 Verrucomicrobiota bacterium
CGCGCCGGTCAGAGCTTGCGGACGGCGTAGGCCATCGCGTCGGCGATCCGATCGAATTGCTCGTCGGTGTGCATCGCGGAGATGGCGGTGCGAACGAGGTCCTTGCCGGCGGGAACGGCGGGCGCGATCGACATCACGGTGAAGACGCCCTTTTCCATCAAGGCGCGCCAGAAGAGGTAGACCCGCTCTTTTGAACCGAGGACGATCGGTACGGCGGCGGTCTCGCTCTCCCACGTGTCGAGACCGAGCGACTTCAGTATCGTGCGGTAGCGGCGGGTGTTGGCCCAGAGCTTCTCGAGGTGCTGCGGTTCCTGCTGCATGATCTCGAGCGAAGTCTGGGCGATGGCGGCCTGGCTCGGACTGATCGCAGCGGAGAAAATCGTCTGCTTCGAGTGGGAGCGCAGGTACTCGATGATCTCCTTCGAGGCGGCGATGAAGCCGCCCGTGCTGGCGAGGGACTTCGACATGCTGCCGCAGATGACGTCCACCTTCTCGTTGAGGTTGAAATGGTCGACGGTGCCGCGGCCGCGCCGGCCGAGGACGCCGAAGCCGTGGGCGTCGTCGAGCACCGTGAAGCAGCCGTGCTCCTCGGCGATCTCGGTGAGCTCCGGGAGGCGCGCGATGTGGCCCTCCATCGAATACACACCCTCGATCACGAGCATCTTCGCGGCCTCGGAGTTGAGGGTCGTCAGCACCGAACGCAGGTCGTCGGGGCTGTTGTGGGAGAAGCGCTCCACCGTCGCCATCGACAGCCGGATGCCATCCCACAGGCACGAGTGAATGTTCTTGTCGGCGAGGATGAGGTCACCCTTCTGCGCGAACGACGCTACGCTGGAAAGGCAGGAGAGGTAGCCCGCGACGTGGATGTGGCACGCCTCCCGGCCCAGGAACTCGGCGAGTTTTTCCTCGAGCTCGACGTGGTAGGAACGGGAGCCGTTGGACGTGCGCGCGCCGGTGGTGCTCGTGCCCCACTTGCGCATGGCCGCCTGCCCGGCCTCGATCACCTTCGGGTGGAACGACAACCCGAGGTAGTCGTTGCTCGAGAGCATGATCATGTCCTTCCCGTTCAACCGCACGTTGGTGCCCGACTGGGCCTCCATCGCGTGGTAATACGGCGCGTATTTCAGCCGCATCTTCGTCGCGTAGTCGTCCTGGCAGCGGGAGAGCAGGGCTTTCCGGTTGCGGGTGAAAAGGCTGAGCGGCATGGCTCGCGAACCGTGGTTCCCGCCGCGGTCGATTGCAAATTAAAGTTCCCCCTCGGGCGGGGCTATCGCTCAGGGAGAAGGGCCCGGCATGAAGCCGTCCTCGGTGTCACCGCGCGCGGCGTACTCACCGGTGCGGACCGTGCCGGCGCGGGTGTTGTACAGTTCGATGACGCGCACCAACTCGGCGAGGCTGATGCGCCCGTCGCGCGAGGTGTCCGCAGTGTGTGGGTTCGCCGGAACTGCCTCGGTGGTCGAGGGGGGGCGCGCGGGATCGGGCGAGAAACCGTCCTCCGAGGCCGGGTCCGGCCGGTAAGCGCCGGTGCGCGTGGTCTCGTTCCTGGTCGCGTACAGCTCGATGACCCGCGTGAGCTCGAGGAGGCTGATGCGGTGATCGCGGTTGGTATCCGCGGAGTGGAACGATGGACCCGGGGGCACGGGTAGCGGGTCCGGTCCGGCGAGGGCTTGCAGGGTTTGGCCGCCGGACCTGCCGGAGAGCAGGGAAACGATCTCCTGCGTGCCGGTCGTGCCGGGAGGCACGGCGAGAATGCAGTCGAGCGCCACAATCCCGGCCTTCGGGGCCAGCCAGGTCCATTCCAGCGCGTTCGCGGTTCCCGGAGCGGGACGTGCGGTAGCGGATGCGCCGGTTTCCTCCCGCAGCGTCCAACCCGACGGAAGCAGGAGAGAGAAATCGAGCCGTTCGAGATCCAGGTCCAAGGTGGCCTCCAGATGCACCGCCGTCCTGGCGCCGGCGATGTAGCCGAAACCGGCGACCGATTGGCGCGCGGAAAGCGGTGCCCCCGCGGCTCCGACCGAAACGGTCGTCGTCGCGCTGTCGAGCCACCGGTCGCCGCTGCGAACGCGCACCCATTGGTTCGCGGCGGCGGTGACGCGTTCGAGCAGGAGGTAGGAACGGACGGCGCCTTCGATCGGGGAGGAAACGTCGCCGGACAACCCCCGATACCATTGGAAGTAAAGCCCGCTTCCCCTCGCGTCCACCGCCACCAAGGCGGGTCCGCCGGACTTGACGGTGACGTTTCCGGTGACCGAGCGGATCTCGAATGAGGCGGCGTTGGCGACCGGTCCGCGAACGGCGAACACCGGGTGCCGTTGGTCCCGGGTCTCGTAACTGACTATCCCCTGCGCCCCGCGCGGTGGCCCCGCGGTCGCCGGGACGCTGGTGTTCACGCCGAACTCGATCAGCCACGCACTGGTCGAAGTGCCGGCCCCCCGCAGAGAGGTGGAGGACCAATAGGCCGCGGCGGGTGTTGTGGCCGGTGGAAACAACACCCGGTTGACCGGAGCCACCGCGGCCGTCGCGGTGGTTGCGGTGGCGAGCGTGTAGTCCACGAGTGACTGCAGTTCTTTTATGTTCGGCAGGCGCCAGTCCACGAAGCCCGCCAACGTTAGGTTCTCCGCGTAAGCCAGTGCCTCCGTCCAGCTCACGGCCGGACCCGGCACCTGCGTCCACATCAGACCGGTATCGAGGTCGGTCACGGTCCCGTCCAGGTTGTTGAGGTAGTTGTGTCCGTTGCCCGGCGCGGCCCCGCGCACATAGCGCGCGTGGTAGCGGAACTTGCCGCCCGCGCTGAGTGTCTCGGATTTCGGTTTCGGACCCATTCCACCGCCGGAGTTCACGCACCACACTTTGTTTCCATCGGCGCCGTAAATGTCGGTGGTCCACCAGTACTCCGCGGCGCCCGCGGGGTTGCTGGGAAAAAACGCGGTGTCCAGCGCGGCCGGGTTGCCGAATTCATGGTTCATGATGCTGAAGAGTTCGGTCGGAGTCGGCAGCCGCCAGTCCCGGTGGCCGCCCGTGTCCACCGTGCCGGCTTTAGCCAGGGCGTTTTCCCACGTGGTCTCACCGGCGTCCGTTTTCTGCCACATCAGCCCGGTGACCCGGTCGGTCACCGTGCCGTCGCCGTTGTCGGTGAAGGCGGTCGGATTGATCGCGTAATCGGAGTCCTCGCCGAACACCGTGGTGGAGTCCGTCGTCTGCCCGGTGTCCGGCAGCCGGAGCAGGCTCGGGGAGCTCATCGGATAGGCGGTGAGACGCTGGCCGCCGGCGTAGGTCGCGGTCGTCGTCGTGATCGTCGGAAGCCGCCACGTGACCGTGACACTCGCGGGGTTCGCGGCGCGGTTGATGCGCCAGCATTCGTCATAGGTGGCGGTGCCGACTTTCACCCGCAGGAGGAAGTTGTCCGGCGACGGCTCGCCCGAGGCGGATTCGGAAAGATGGCCCGCGCCGTCGGCCACGAGGGCCACCGGATTCCGGAAGGCGATGATGCTCGCGCCGGTGACCGGTTTCGCCGCGTAGCCTCCGGAACCGTCGGGGCGAATCGGGCTCACCTCGGGCTGGCCGTCGACCTGGCCGCCATAGTTCACCACAGTGCCGTGAAAGGCCGCCGGCAGGTAGGGACTCTGGGGGCCCGTGGCGGCGCTGCCGATGGCGTGGTAGTGGTAGTTCCATAGGCCGTGGTTGTGGCCACCGTCGGCATCCAGCGTCTGCCGCGCCGAGCCGTCGGGTTCCATGTATCCGTAGATCGGGTATCCATCGAGCGCCCACGCGATCGGCTGGCCCGCTCCGGCCTTCGCCTGCAGGTGGACCGGCGCGATGTGGTAGTGGTAATCGTCCGCCAGACCGCAGTGACCGCCGTACAGGTCGAGTTCGCCGATCTCATAGGAGAAGACCCCGCGGTTGTTGCGCGGGTTGAAGATGGCGATCCCGTCCACCGCCACCGCGATCGCGCCCCGTTGGAAATTCCCCGAGGAGATCGGGATCGGCTGGGCGGCCGGTGTCGGAACGAGCGGCAGCCGCCAGACGTTGGGCTGGCCGAAGCCGAGAGATTTCGAGTCGCGCTCGGGATTGACGGTTCCGGCGAAATACGAAGCCGGTAGCGGGATCTGCTGCTGCCAGGAAGAGATGCCCACCATTAGGTCAGGCATCCGAGCGCGGTCGGGTACGTTATCCCCCTCGATGTGGAACGTCGTGGCGTCCCAGTAAAACCGCACCCGTGGGCGGAAGGCCCCGAAGGACGCGGCCATTGCGGCTCCGTATCCTGCCGGAGGAGTCGACGCCTCCCGGGCCGGCGTCGGTGCCTCTACGGTCGCCTGCGCCGCCGCTTCGACCGCCAGCAGGCGGTTGATTTCCGCATGAATCCAGGCGTCGCCGGAATGGGCGCTCAACGAAGCGGGCCAAGTGAGGGCAGTTAGCGTGAGAAGGAAAGGAAACGGCGCGATTCGCCGCTCGCGACGTTGACTGGAATTTCGCCTTCCCAAGCTCACTTCGTGGGAAAGAATGCCGCAGTCGGGCGTTCGTTCAGCCTGGGATTTCATTAACTAATCGTCATGTGCTGACGACGTGCAGCGTTTTTCGCGCCGGGCTCCTTCAGTTTTTCACGGCGGACAACTCCGCCATCCAAGTCGTGAGGTCGGTGGCATGATCCCGCCAGGTGCGGATCGGACGGTGGCGGGCCCGCGCAGAAAGCTCCGCGAGCTCGGCGGGCTCCGCCAGCAGCCGGCCGATTGCGCCGGCGAGATCGGTTGCCGTCACCGTGGACAGGGTGAGGCATCCGCCGCCGGCGGCCGCCTCGCCGAGCGCGCCCTGTCCGGAGCACACGCAGGGTTTTCCGTGGGCCACGCTCTCCAGCACAGGCAGTCCGAAGCCTTCGGCGATCGAGGGGTAAACCGTGAACGCGCACGCGGCGTAGGCGGCCGCCACCGTCGCGTCGTCCGCCGGACCGTCGTGGCGCACCGGGCGGCCCGCGGCCCGTAGCTCCCCGATCCGCGCGAGCGCTGCGGCGCCGGTGACGGGTTGCGCGAGCCCAATCAGTCGCAATTCAAAGCGGAGCCCGCGCGCCCATAGACTCTCGGCGGCCTCGAGCAGCGCGAGGTGGTTCTTGCGACCCTCGATGCTTCCGACGCAAAGCACCATCGGTACATCACGCGCCACGTCACCCGCCGGAGCCGCCGTGAAATCCGTGCCGAGAGGGATCGCGCGCACGGGTGGTGTCCGCGACACGCCGAGCCATCTCCAGTAATCCACGAGCGCGTCGCGCGAATCGGCCGAGACAGCCGCGATGCCGTCGAACGCCAGCAGTTCCTGCAGGTAGGCGGGGAAGCGCGCGACGGTGCCGGCGGGGGTGAGCTCGGGCAGGCGCAGCGCGATGGCGTCGTGAAAGATCGCGATGCGCGGGCCGCCGGTCGCCGCGAAAAGTTCCGGCAGCACCGCGGCCACGGCGGGGGAAAAGATCTCGGGCACAATCAAGCCGGCGTTGGCCGGCAACGGCGGAGCCTTTGGGAAGATCAGGCGCCGGAGTTTGGCCGGCCAGCGTCGCGCGAGCGGCCAGCGGGCGCCACGGCCCCGTGCGCCGCCCGGATGGTCAAGGTTGGCCTGCTCCCAGTTTTCCAAGGTCCGCCAGAGCCGACAATGGGGGTCATGCGTGACCGCGACGGCGCCGGAGCCCAAGGCGGTTCGCAGCGAACGTGCGACGCGTTGCACGCCGGTGCGCGCCCGGGTGTGGCAGGTGTGGGAGAGATCGAGGAGCAGCGGGTCCGTCATCGCGGGGCAAGGCGCCAGAGGCCGACGTTGCCGACGCGCGCGACCCGGGTCCAGTTCCCGGGGCAGCGCCGGAAGGCCTCGGTTTCCTCCGACTCGAAAAGGACCGCGCCGATTTCGCGACCGGCGGCGCGAAGGCGTTCCGCGTATTGGGTGAAACCCTCCGGGCCGATCTGGTCGGAGCGCAGCACGGAGAACGGCGTGTAATAATAGAGCGAACCGCTGAAGGCGGAGCATACGACGAGTGCGCCGGGGCTGAAACGGTCGAGGGCGGCAGCCGAGCCGTCGGCGTAGGCTTGCTCGTACCGTCGCATCTCAAACACGGCGAGTCGCGGTGCCCAGTGGATCGCTGCCACCGCCGCCCAACCTGCGATCACCCCGGCCACCGACGGCCGGGAGGCCCGCGGCCAGCGTGCTCCCGGGCCGCACGCCAGCGCCTCCACTCCGAGCAGACCTGCGAGAATCAGCGCTGGAACCGCGGGCAGGATGAACCGCAGACACCACCACACCTCGTGCGACACCTCGTAGAACGCGTAGCAGCCGGTGATCGCGACGAATCCCACGGCGAGCGCGGCCAGCCGCCGGTCGCGGAATTCCCGGCGCGCGA
>JBEGJD010000433.1:0-4432 GCA_041184765.1 Verrucomicrobiota bacterium
TCCTCGGCTGCAAGGGCGGCCCCAAGCCCGGCTCAAACTTCGAGTATTCGGGCCCGTTCACGGAGGCCGTGCTGCTCGCCAACGTCGCCATCCGCTCCCGCCGCCGCATCGAGTGGGACTCAAAGGCGATGAAGGTGACCAACATCCCCGACGCGAACCAGTTTGTGACCAAGGAATACCGCCCGGGCTGGTTCTGAGCGGCGCGGAAATTCCGAATGCAAGGGCGGGCCGCCAGGCCCGCCCTTTCGTTTTGCCACCGGGCTGGTACGAGCACGCGACCCGGAGCACGCCGCGATCGCCTGCGAAGTCACAAAACCTAGACCGGCGGCGGCCCCGCGTTCAGCCGCCGGACTTCTTTGCCGGGCGCGGCGTGGGATTCACCGCAGGCATCTTGGCACCGACCTCCGAACGCCAGCGCGCCAGACGCGTCCGCAGTTCCGCCGCCCGCGCGGGTTCGGCGGCGGCAAGGTTCCGTTTCTCTCCGGGATCCGCGGCGAGATCGTAAAGCTCGATCCGGCCGTCCTCGAAGTACTCCAGCAGCTTCCAATCCCCCGTGCGGATCGCGCCCACGGGCGTGGTGGTCTCGTAGTAATGCGGGTAGTGGAAATACAGCGCATCGCGACCCAGCCGCGCGGCAGGATCGCGAAGCAACGCGGAAAGATCCAATCCGTCTATGCTGTCCGGAACCGGACGCCCCGCGGCCCGCAGCAGCGTGGGGAAAAGGTCCGCGAGCAGCACGGGGGCGTCGCTCACGGCGCCGCGCGGAGTCACACCCGGCCAGCGCACCATGAGCGGTACGCGGATACCACCCTCGTATAGCGACCCTTTTCCGGAGCGGAGCGGGGCGTTCCGGGTCGGGGGCTCGCCCGGCCGCGCGGGAGGGTCAACGTTCATCTGCCCGCCGTTGTCGCTCGTGAATACGACGATCGTGCGGTCCTCAAGTCCACGGGCGCGCAAGTGGTCGAGCACCCGTCCCACTCCTTCATCGAGGCTCTTCAGCATCGCGGCGTAGGTCGGGTTCCGGTGACGCAGGTCCGGACGGAGCTTGGCCTGGAAATACCGCACATCCTCCGGCTTGGCCTCGACGGGGGTGTGCGGAGCATGGTGCGCGAGATAGAGGAAAAATGGCCGTTCCCCGGCATGATCAATCACCCGCAACGCTTCGTCCGTTAAGCGGTCGGTCAGGTACTCGCCGGGTCGGCCAAAACCGAGGCCCGGCACGTAGCGGAACTGCGCACCGAAGCGTCCGGCTCCCGAGTAGGGCCACCAGTACGTCGCCGGCGCGCCCCAGTGCGTGCCGCCGATGTTGAGGTCGAAGCCGTGGGTCTCGGGCGCGTGGTTGGCATCCCCGAGGTGCCACTTGCCCACCAGGGCCGTCAGGTAACCGCCGTCCCGCAGATGCTTCGCCAGCGTGATCTCGGTCGGTGGCAAATCATGACGCGACTCCGCCTGGAGCAGGCGGCGGCTGGTGTTCCGCTCCAGCGAGCCCTCGCTCCAGATGGTGATCCCCACGCGCGCCGCGTGGCGGCCGGTGAGCAGCATCGCCCGCGTCGGCGAACAGACGGGCATGGCGTACGCCTGGTTGAAGCGCAGCCCCTCGCGCGCGAAGGCGTCGATGCGCGGCGTCTCGTGCAAGTCGGCGCCGTGGCAACCCAGGTCGGCCCAACCCAAGTCGTCGGCGAGGATGAGAACGATGTTCAAAGGGCCGACCGGCGCGGCGAATCCGGCCACGGGGGAAACCGCCGCCAGGATGAAGGCGCACACCGCGACAAAACGGACGACAGGGTACATGCGGAACCTCTTATCCGCACCCGACGCCGGCGCGACAACCGGTTTGTCGGAGAACGATGACCATCAGCTCCGGAAAGCAAAGGGGGCGGGGTGTCGCCACCCCGCCCCCGGAGAATCCGATCAGGCCGCGCTCAGAAGCGGCCGTTCACGCCCACGTTGATCGTGATGAAGTTGTAGTTGATCGTTGAAGGCTGGTTGCGAAAGCCGCGGTAAATTTCCTGGTACGCGTTCAGGATGTTGGAGATGTCGAGCGTGAGCTGAGCGGTCGGACGCACCTGATATGCGACGCCGACGTTCAGGGTATCAAACGCCGCGCGCCAGCGGTTGCGGCCCACGGTGGCGGGCGAGTACTCCACGATGTAATCGCTGGTCCAGTTATAGAGCAGGCGGGTGCTGAATTTCCCGTAGCGCCACGACAGCATGGCGTTCGCGGCCTTCGGGATGAAACCCACGACCTCTTTGCCCGTGATGCTGCTCGTGCTGCCGAAGTCACCATGGGTGTCGATGATCGTGTAGTTGAACGAACCGCTCAGGCCCTTGAGCAGGCCCGGCAGCGAGGTGAACTGCTGCTGGTAGCTGAACTCCCAGCCCTGCACGTACGCGGTGCCGGCGTTGGCCGAGGTGTACAGGCTGAACCCGGCGTACTCACCGTTGTACCCGTTGTTCGTGCCGGAGGCGACGGTGCCGATGTTGATATTGCGGACGATGAAGTCGCTGATCGTCTTCTGGAAGAATCCGACCGACACGTTGCCCACGGGCTCGAAATAATAGTCGAGGGAGGCGTCCCAATTGCGGGCGTTCTGCGGCAGCAGGGCCGCGTTGTTCACCGTGAGGGAGTTGCTGGTCTCGTTGACCGATTCGCTCGGCAGCAACTCGCCGTAACCCGGACGGCCGAAGCTCGTGGACCACGCGAGGCGGGCCTTCACGTTCGGCGTGATGTCGTGGGTGAGGTGGATGCTGGGGAAGGCCTTGGTGTAGCTGCCGTCGATGGTACGCTTGTTCGAGGCATAATCGCGCGTGACCGAACCGACGGGATCGGCGACCTGCTGCGCGGAAGTGCTGCCCACCCGGGCGCGCACCCAACCCACACCGACATCCTCCGTGTTCTCAACCCGCACACCGCCGAGGAAACTGGTGCGGCCAAGGAAGCCGTCGCGGCCCAGTTTGCCCTGACCCATGATGTAACCGGAGGTGACGGTCTCGGTAATGTCACGCGCCCCAGTGTAGCCCTGCTGCAGGCGGTAGTAATTGTCCTCCGTCCACAGAGCGGAGTTCACCGGCTTGCGATCATTGATGAACATCGAGGTCGTCCACTGCGGCATCGTGCGACCAGTCCTGACCCGATCGTAAGTGATGATGCTGGGGTCGGCCGGGAGCGGACCGGTGCCGACGTAATTGTAACGGCGGCTCTTGCTCAGAGACTGGGCGAGGGTCTCACGCCAGGAGGCGCCTGCCTTCAGGGCGATCGGAACGGCGGTCGGGAGCTTGTAGAGGGCGTTGAAGCGCGCCTCACGGGACCGCTGGTCGTTCTCGCCGTCGCTGCACTGCAGCGCGCCGGTCGGGCGGTAGAGGGAGGCGTCGGTGAAATCGAGGCCGCCGTTGGGGAGAAACTTCGGGTGCAGTTCCGACTGGGTGCGGTCGAGGATCCAGCCGGTGCCCGCAAGCCTCATGGTGAGTTCGCCGCCCTGGCCGTTACCGTTGTTCAGGTTGTTGCGCGCGTAGTTGGCGGCGTAATCAAGCTGGAGCGGCCCGAAGTCCTGCTCGGCGGAGAAGTCGAGACGACGCTGACGAGTGTCGTAGTTGTTGGGTCCGCGGTTCTGCATCTCGATCAGCGAGGTGGAAACCGGGCGGATCACCGTGATCTTGTCGGTCCAGCCGGGCACGACGCTCGTCGTGGCGCTGGGCACGGTGTTTTGGTTCTGGCTGCTGTAGGCGCGCGTGATGTAGCGGCGGCGGAAGTGCTCGTAATTGTCGTTGGCCGTCGCGCCGAGGGAGATACGGGTGCTCTGGGACACGCGGTAGTCGGCCTTGACGCTGATGCTCGCCTGCTTGCGGTTGTTGTAGTTGTCGAACGTCTGGTAGCTCCACACGTAGGCGGGCTGAACGGTGGTGTTCTGGTAGTCGCGGTCGGTCTGGAAGAAGCCGACGGCGTTCTCAGAGTAAAACGCGCTCACGCTGAGTCCGAGGTTACGACTGCCGCCGAGCACGTCGTACAACCCCTGGTAGCTGAAGTTGAACATCGGGTGCGCGGGGTGATCCTCGCGCATCGGGATCTGATCAACGAAAGACGGCGCGATGCGGGTGGAGAGGCTGTAGGTGAAGCGGCGACGCTCCTTCATGTTGAGCGACGAACGGGTCTTCAGGTTGACCGTGCCACCCAGCGAGTCGGCGCTGCGGTCAGGCCGGTGGCCCTTGGTGAGTTCCAGTTGGTCAAACAACGCGCCCGAGATGCTCTGCATCTCGAACGCACGGTTGGTGCCGAACGGGGTGACGAGACCGCCGTCGATGGTGACGGTGTTGAGGCCGGCGGGCATGCCGCGGATGTTGAAATTGTACGCGAGCCCCTCGTCGGTCGGGCTGCCGGCGACACCGGGCAGGCGCATCAGCACCTCGCCCGCGCTCATGTTGGGCAGGTGGCCGA
>JBEGJD010000434.1:0-2571 GCA_041184765.1 Verrucomicrobiota bacterium
GCTACCGGCAGGGTTGCCCGCGCCCGCAGCCGGAGGAACCGGAGACGAAGTCTGGCCGGAGACAGGCATGCCGCCCTCCTACCCGTAGACGAGGAAGCGAAGCGCGTACTCGAACTGGTTGTCGGCGCCCGCGTTCGGTCCAGGGAAGAAGTACAGCTTCCCGTTCTCGTCCGCCTGCATGACGACCGGCGCGTCCGCGAGCTGGGGGTCGAACAGGTTCGCCACCAGCGTGGTGGAACCCGCGTACTCCTGGCTGATGTCGCCCGCGGTGCCCACGCCGGACTCAGAGAAGATGAGCGGCGTGAAGCTCGCGGCCGAGCCGGCGACGTGCTTGATCTTGAAACGGACCAGCCCCACCTTGACGAAGGGCCTACCGAAATCAATATCGAACACCGTGCCGGCATCGACCGTCGCGGAAGTCGAGACGAACAGCGCCGGGCTGTTAGGCCCAGCCGGCGGCACTGTCGCCAGTGCCGGGTAGACCATCGACGCGCCCATTAGGCCACCCGGTCAAGTTCGAGCGTAAGAACGCAGGCCTCGTTGGTAGACGCAGTGCGGGTACGGACGACTCGGACGGTCGCGTTGGCGGCCAGATCAATGTACGCATCGTCCAGAGTCGCGGCGTTCAGCACCGTGGCATCCGCCACGTTGATGCTGATGGCGTCGGTGATGGCGTTGCCGGTCGTGCCGTTGTGGACCGCCACGGTGCCCGCGCCGCCGCCAGCGCCCGTGGTCTTGATGCCGTACACGCGCCGCACGCGGCACTTGAACGGGAGGCCGGTGAAGTCCACATTCCCCGTGGTGCCCGCCGGGATGGTCAGGGAAAGGCGAACCGGGATGGCCATGTTGGCGAGCGTGAGCGCACCAGCCGCCGCATCCGAGGTGACGTTCGCCGCAGAACCGCCGAGGCCCCCGACCGACACCACCGGGTTCGACGTGAGGTTGTAGACGATGATGCCGACCGTGGCCGACTTGACCGCCACGTAGCCCACGATCTGCACGTTCCCGAGCGTCGGGACGGTCGGGGTGGACGCGCCGGCCGTGGTGCTCAGATACACCGGGTCGCCCACGGTGGTGTAGGAGCTCGTATCGACGCCGCGCGCGACGAGGTACTTGCCGACCTTGCCGAATGCGTTGCTCGCCATCGCCTTGGTGACCACGTAGGTCGCGGTCTTGGCCGCGCCGGCCGCATCCGCGTCGGCCTTCGCCACGGTCGCTACCGGGTCGGTGCCGGTCGCCGGGGAGGTCGTGGTGCCGCTCACGTAGACGAGGTCGCCCACCGCGAGGGAGCCGCCCGAGGTGTTCTTGACGGTGAGGCCCTCCTGGTAGGGCTCGACCGCCTGGTACGCGAGATCCTTGGTTCCGATGGGACCGGCCATGTGAGCCCTCCTGGTGGCGTTTTACGCCTCGATTCAGAGACAGTTGATGGAGCGGTAAGAGACTACCGCGTAACGGATGGTGCTGCAATAGCGCGGGCGATGTCTGCTTGGCGATTCGGATCTCGCACCGCCTGCTCCATCTGCCAGCGCCGCTGTTCTGGCGTCATGCGTCCCACCTCTTCCTGCGCCATGCCCATCCGAACGAGGAGCGTGGAGTAGGCATCCGCGTCCGTTCCTCCTTGCGGCTGTCGATTCCGGATGCGCTCCACCGCGCTCTCGAGTGCCTGGCGGACCACAGCCGGCGGTGCGGACTCGAAACGGGAAACGGTGCGGGCCATCTCTACTTCGGGTGTAGCGGGCACCATGCGCGGGGAGGGAAGGTCCAGGCGCTTGATGCGCTCTTCCGCCTCGCGGATCGCCATCTTCTCCTGCATCGACGGGGACGTGCGGTACGTCTTCGTGCCGAACAAGGTGTTGAAGCGGTTGTAGACTCGATTCGACACCGAGTCCACCATCGGCTTGGCGGCTTCTCCACTCAGCCCGAGCACGGTGTTCTCGATGTCAAGCGCGCCGAATACCACTTCCGCGATGGGCGGGAAGAGAATCAGTCCGTCCTTTACAGAAGCGGGCAAGGTGTACTTGTACTCTGCCTTTCCGGAGATAGCTCCGGCCAAATCCGCATCGCTGACGGCGGCCGTGTACGCACCTTGGCCTGTCGGGGCGGTCGTCACCTCTGTCTCTGCGAGGTTCATTCGGTACAAGATCGGGCCCATCGCGGGTCCGAGATACGTGCCGGGGGCGTCCAAGGTTTCCGCGATGTCCTCCCCCATGAAGAGCTTCGCGCCGGTACGCACGAGGGGCTGCTCCAAGAGGCCACCAAAGATGGAATCGTGGAGCGCCGTGTCGCCGGGATGCGTAGCGTCTACCAGCGTGCTGCCGAGCTCATCCACCAGCGCGCCTATCGTGAGGACGGACACGATGTCTGCGAGGGAGGAATGGAAGGGGTTCTGCGGAAGGAGCGAGAACCGGATCGTATCCTTCCTCGGCTGCTCGACGGTGTCGCCGCGCGGCACGAGGGCGTTGTACCAGCCCGCCACGGCTTGACTGCGGTGCTCGTTGTCGAAGACCGCCGCACGGTCTTGTGCCCAGAGCGGCAGCATGCTCTTGACCGGATCTGGCGCGTAGTACATGT
>JBEGJD010000435.1:0-4590 GCA_041184765.1 Verrucomicrobiota bacterium
TTCATCCAGGAGGTCGTCGTGCACCGGACGCCGCGGCGCAGCCGGCGCGTGGAGCTGCTCATCCTTTTCGGCTGGGTGCTGATCGCGGTGAAGCATGTCGCGATCATCTGGGCCTGCCGCCACTACCCGGTGCCGTTCCACCAGCTTTGGGTGAACTTCCCGACCTGGCTGCTTGGGGCGCTCGCCACCGCGGTCTATTACGGACGCCTGCGGCGGCGCTGACGCTTTTGGGTTTGCCCGGTGCAGAATGCGCCGCCCGCCTTGACCCTGATGAGCCCGTCCGCCGCCCGCCGTCTCCGTCTCGCCGCCGTTATCCTTGGAGCGGGCCTCTTGGCCGTCGTTGCCGGTGGTGCGTGGCTTGCCTCGCGCGTGCGGGCCAGCCTTCCGCGCCTTGACGGTGACGCGAAGTTGCCCGGTGCGGGCGCGGCCGTGACGATCGAGCGCGACGCGCTCGGCGTGCCCACGGTGCGCGGTGCGAGCCGGGCAGACGTCGCGCGGGCACTCGGCTGGCTGCACGCGCAGGACCGGTTTTTCCAGATGGACGTGCTGCGCCGCGCCGGCGCGGGTGAGCTCGCCGCCCTTTTCGGGGAGCGCGCGCTGCCGCGTGACCGCGCGACGCGCATGCATGGGTTTCGTGCCCTCGCGGGGAAGGTCGTCGCGTCGCTGCCGGCCGCGCAGCGCGCCGTCCTCGACGCGTACGTCGCCGGCGTGAACGCCGGTCTCGCCGACCTCGGCGCCAAGCCGTTCGAGTATCTTTTGCTGCGTGCCGACCCTGCGCCGTGGCGTGCCGAGGACAGCGCCCTCGTCGGTTACGCCATGATGCTCGACCTGCAGGACTCCACGGGAAACCACGAGCGTTCGCTCATGACCCTGCGCGATGTGTACGGAGCGGACTCGCTGGGTTTCTTTGCGCCGGTCACGGCGCCCGATGATGCGGCGCTCGACGGCACCACGGCCCCGTTGCCTACCCTCCCGGGTCCGAAGGTGATCAATATCCGCGCCGCGCGCACGGGAACATTGTCCGCGCCGGGCACCCTGCGGGCCGACGCGTTGGCCGACCTCTCGTTTCCCTTCGCGCCGCGTGATCCGGATTCCATTCCCGGCTCCAACGCTCTCGCTCTTGCCGGCGCCCACACCGCCGGGGGTGGCGGGCTGCTGGCGAACGATATGCACCTCGGCCACTCCGTGCCGAACATCTGGTACCGCGCCTCGTTGGAGACGGGTGGGCGCCGCGTCACGGGCGTTACACTCCCCGGAACGCCGGCCGTAATCGCCGGCAGCAACGGCGACGTCGCGTGGGGCGTGACGGTGGCCAACGCCGACACCACCGACCTTGTCGTGGTCGAGACGGTCTCGGCCTCGAAGCGTTTCTATCGCGCGCCGGGTCGTGACGATTACGTGCCGATCGAGATCCGGAAGGAGACGATCGAAGTGAAGGGCGGCGATCCGGTGACCGTGGAGTACGAGTGGACGATCTGGGGTCCCGTGGTGGGCCGCAACGACCGCGACCGGCCGCTGGCCCTGCGCTGGATCGCGCACGACCCGGAGGCCGCCAACTTCGCGCTGCTTGAAATGGAAACGGCGCGGACGACGGAGGAGGCGATTGCGGTCGCCCACCGCGCCGGAGTCACGGTGGTGAACTGTGTGATCGCGGACCGCGCGGGAGACGTGGCTTGGACGGTCGCGGGGCGGCTGCCGAAACGCGCCGGTTACGATGGGAGGTTGCCCGTCACGTGGACCTTTGGTGACCGCAAGTGGGACGGCCATCTCGCTCCCGCGGAGATCCCGGTGGTGCGCGGTCCGGAGTCGGCGCTGCCCGGCCGGATCTGGTCGGGCAACCAGCGTCAGGCTGGGGGCGAGGCGCTGGCGCGTTTGGGCGAGGGTGGTTACGCGCCGGCCGCCCGTGCGCGTCAGCTGCGCGACGGCCTGGCGTCGGTCGCCCGCGCGACCCCGGCGGACCTGCTGAAGGTGCAGCTCGACGACCGGGCGCTTGTCCTGGGCGAGTGGCGCGAGATCCTGCTCGCGGCGCTCACGCCCGAGGCGCTGGCGGGGTCGGCTCAGCGCACGGAACTGCGCCGGCTGGTGGAGACGTGGGAAGGCCGAGCGGAGCCCGGGTCGGTGAGCTACCGGCTGGTGGCGGAATTCCGGCAAGCGGTGCGCACGCGGGTGTTCACGCCGATCTTCGCCTCCTGCGTGGAGACCACGCCCGGCTTCAGCTCGCGCCGGTTCAACCTCGAGCCGGCGCTGCGCGTTCTATTGCGCGAGAAACCGTTGCACCTGCTCGAAGCGAAGTACGCCCGTTGGGACGACCTGCTGCTGGCGGCGGCGGACGACGTGGTGGCCACCATCGGCAAATCCGGCCGGCCTCTGGCTTCCGCGTCGTGGGGTGAGCGGAATCGCCTGCGGATGCGCCACCCGCTTGGCGCGTCGGTGCCCATGCTCGGCCGCTGGCTGGATTTCCCCGAGGTGCCGCTGGCGGGTGACAACGACATGCCCCGCGCGCAAACCTCGGGCCACGGCGCGAGCGAGCGTCTCGTGGTCGCGCCCGGTCGTGAAGCCGAGGGCATCTTCCACATGCCGGGCGGACAAAGCGCACATCCCCTCTCGCCGTTCTTCCGCGCCGGCCATGAGGCGTGGGTGCGCGGGGAGGCCACGCCGCTGCTACCCGGTCCGGCCGTGCATCGGCTCACGCTGCGGCCCTGACCGTCCCAATCTTTTTACCCCGAAAACGTCATGCCCGTCCGCGTCCTTGATCACCCCCTCGCCGGCCATCTCGTCGCCCATCTGCGAGATCGCACGACGAAACCAGCGACCTTCCGCACGCTCGCGCACCAGCTGACGACGCTCCTTGCGATTGAGGCGACCCGCGACCTTGAGACCGAGGAGCGGGAGATCGCCACGCCCCTGGAGACCACGCGCGCCCGTGTGCTGGGGCGCCAACCGCTCGTCGTGGTGCCGGTTTTGCGCGCGGGTTTGGGCATGGTGCAGCCGTTCACCGACTTGTTCCCCGACGTCAGTGTCGGCTACGTCGGCCTCGAGCGGGACCACGAGACGGCGCGGGCGCGCAGCTATTACTGCAAGCTGCCGCCGGTGGCCGGCCGGCACGTTTTCGTGATCGATCCGATGCTCGCGACCGGCGGCTCGGCCGCGCAGGCGATCCGGGTGGTGCGCGAGCACGGCGCGACCGACGTGCGTCTCGTGGCGATCGTGAGCGCGCCCGAGGGGGTCGCTGAGGTGGAGCGGCAGCATCCCGGCACGGTGATTCACACCGCCGCCCTCGATCGCGGCCTCAACGAACGGAAGTACATCCTGCCCGGCCTCGGTGATTTCGGCGACCGGCTTTACGGAACCTGAACCCGCTTTCTCCGCCCCATGAAACTACCCCTCGTATCCCTTGCCGCCGCGCTCCTGTTTTCAACGACAGCCGTCGCCGCCGAAACCCAGACGGCGCAGACGTTCAAGCGCACGATCTCCCGCGACGTTAGTTACCGCTACCTGCTGCACCTGCCCCCGAATCACGCCGCTGATCCCGCGCGGCTGTGGCCTTTGATCATTTTTCTGCACGGTTCCGGCGAGCGCGGCGAAGATCCGTGGCTCGTCGCGAAGCACGGCCCGCCCAAGCTTCTCCGTACCCCGGCCGCCGATGGTCCGGCCGCGGAGGCCGCGCGCGTGCTCGCGGCCGAGTTCATCGTGGTTTCGCCGCAATGCCCGACGGGCACCTGGTGGGACGACGAGGCGGTGCTGGCGCTGGTGGACGAAATCTCCGCGCGGCACCGCGTCGATCCCGCGCGGGTCCACCTCACAGGGCTCAGCATGGGCGGCTACGGGACGTGGAGCATCGCGGTGAAGAACCCGGCGCGTTTCGCGTCGGTCGTGCCCATCTGCGGTGGCGGTGATCTTTCCGCCGTGCGCCGCATGGCGCGCAACCGGGCGGCGGAGTTCAAGGAGCTCAACGTCTGGGCGTTCCACGGCGCGAAGGATCCGACCGTTTCCATCGAGGAGTCGGAGGTCATGGTCGCGGCGCTGCGCAAGGCCGGCGTGCCGCGCGTGCAGTTCACCGTTTATCCCGAGGCGAAGCACGACTCGTGGACGGTGACCTACGACAACCCGGAGCTCTACGCGTGGCTCCTGCGGCAGCGCCGCTGAGGCCTTTCGCCCTCTGCTGCCTCCGTTTCGTCCTGTCCCGAGCCCGGCCGACAGGAGCAAACGGAGATAACCGAGAAGGTTCCGGTTTCGACGGGGTCGCGCCTGCTCACCAACGGGCGCGGAGACCGGCGCGCCAGGCGCGGGGGCCGGCGACGTGGACGACGCCGTCGGCGCCGCGGCCGGTCTCGATCCGCGCATCGCCGGCGTTTTCGACCGATAGGAAAAGCTCCGCAAGCCGGCCGGCTGGCACGCTCACCGTCGCGTCCGCGACGATCCCTGCACCGAGGACGAGTTGGTTTTCGTCGTCCTCGAACTGGCGCCCGAGCGCGCGGGCGCGTCCGGAAATCATCAGGCCCGACGGCGCGCGCCACGCGGCCGAAAATGTCGCCGAGCGGCGTGGCACCTGCGCCAGCCGGCGGCCTTCCAGTGTTCGGGCCACGGGCG
>JBEGJD010000436.1:0-3058 GCA_041184765.1 Verrucomicrobiota bacterium
CCGCTCCGCAACACCCGATACATGAACTCGTGCGGGAAGCAGCGCTCGCCCGCCCGGTCGGCCGCCACCCATTCAGCCAGCACCGCCGCCTCGATCCGCCGCATCGCCTCCATCTCCGGGATGCAGGTGTCGGTGACACGATTCATATGCCTCCGCAGCAAGGCCTGCTCGTCCTTGGCCGAGAGCTGCCGGTAGTGCGGCACGCGCTCGTAATGGTCGTGAGCGACCAGGTTGAAAATATCCTCCTCGAGGTTGGCGCCGGTGCAGACGATCGCGTGGACCTTGTCGCGTCGGATCATCTCGGCGAGCGAAAGCCCCAGTTCGGCGGTGGACATGGCGCCCGCCAGCGTGACGAGCATCTTGCCGCCCGCCTGCAGGTGCGCCTCGTAGCCCTTGGCGGAATCGACCAGCGCGGCGGAGTTGAAATGCCGGTAATGCCGGGCGACGAAACGGGAGACCGGCCCCTTGCGGGCCGCGAGGGCGATATTCAGGTCTTCCGGACGTGACGACGGGCGTTTGGGTTTCATGGCGGAACGCGTAACCCTACCCCGCGAAGCCCGGGTTTCGCCACCCAAAAACCGCCGTTTTTGCCCGCGAAAAATCCTGGTGCGGCTTTGCCAAGCCGCGCTTTTCCCTCATGGCTGGGGATTTACGAACGCATGCTCGCCGCCTTTCTCGCCGCGCTCTTCTTCGCCTTCAATGCGACCTGCGCCAATCGCAGCGCACGGGCGTTGGGCGGCGCGCGGGCCAATCTCGGTCGCCTCACGGTCGCCGTGGCGGTGCTGGCGGCGTTCGCGCACACCATCGGCGGGGGCCTGACGAGCGCGAGCGTCCCATGGTTTTTACTGAGCGGAGTCATCGGCATGGGACTCGGCGACATCGCGGTATTCGCCGCGCTGCCGCTCCTCGGCTCGCGCCTGACGGTTTTGATGACCCAATGCCTCGCCGCGCCGATCGCGGCGCTGGGGGAATGGCTGTGGCTGGGACACCGCCTCACGCCCGCACAGATGCTCTGGGGTGTGGTGATCATCGCGGGGGTGGCGTTCGCGATCATGCCCAGCCGCTCCAGTCCGCCGCGGGTGACGGTGCGGCCGATCGGGTTTCTCTTCGGTTTTCTCGCCGCTTGCGGACAAGGTCTCGGGGCCGTCGTGAGCCGGCGCGGGCTGGAGGCCGCGGTGGCGGCGGGAGAGGTTCCGAACAACGCGCTGTTCGGCCTCACCGCCGCGTACCAACGCATCTTGGCGGGTTTCGCGTTCCTCGTCCTGTGGCTGCTCTTACTGCGTCTCGTCGGGCGCTTCCCGACAGCTCCCGCCGCGACCGCGGAGGAACGGCGGCGCGATTACCGTTGGATGATCGCCAACGGCCTCGCGGGTCCGGTCTTCGGCGTCGGTTGCTACCAATGGGCGCTGGCAACCACCCCGAGCGGCCTCGTGCTGCCGATCGCCGCGACCGCACCGCTGTTGGCGATGCCGATCGCCTACTGGCTGGAAGGTGACCGCCCCTCCCGCCGCGCCGTGACCGGCGGCATCATCGCCGTCGCCGGCTGCGCCGCGCTCACGCTCGCGCGCTGAGACGCGACCGCGCACCCGGCGAGCCGCCGACCGCACGGATTCGCTCAGGCCAAAATCTTCCGCACCACGTGCCCGTGGACGTCGGTCAGGCGAAAATCGCGGCCGCTGTGCCGGTAAGTGAGGCGCTCGTGATCGAGGCCGAGCAGATGAAGCACGGTCGCCTGCAGGTCATGGACGTGCACACGGTCCTGCACCGCGCGGAAACCAAAGTCGTCGGTCGCCCCGTAAGTCATGCCGCCGCGCACGCCACCGCCGGCCAGCCACATTGTGAACCCGTGGTGGTTGTGGTCGCGGCCGAGCGTCGGACCGACTTTTTCCCCCTGAGAAAGCTCCACCGTGGGCGTGCGCCCGAACTCACCGCCCCAGATGACGAGCGTGTCCTCCAGGAGCCCGCGTTGCTTCAGGTCAGTGAGAAGCGCGGTGATACCCTGGCAGCTCTCCTGCGCGAGCCGGCGGTGCGCCTTCTCGATGTTATCGTGGCTGTCCCAAGGTTGGAGCGTGCCGTGCCAGACCTGCACAAAGCGCACGCCGCGCTCGACGAGGCGCCGCGCGATCAGCATCTGCCTCGCCTGCGCGGTGTCGCCGTACATTTCCCGCACGTGCGCGGGCTCGCGACCGATGTCGAACGCATCGGTCGCCGCCACCTGCATCCGGAACGCGGTCTCGAAACTGTGGATGCGCGCCTCCAGCGCGGGATCCTGACGGCCGGCGAGGTGACGGCGGTTGAGCACCGCGGCGAGATCCAGCTGCGCCCGTTGTTCCGCGGGGGATGTCGCCGGGTTGCGCAGGTGCTCGATGAGCTGGTCGGCGGACTTGTCCTGCGTCTCAAGGTAGGTGCCCTGGTAACTGCCGGGAAGAAAGGCCGACTGCCAGTTGTCCGCACCGGCCACCGGCATGCCCTTCGGCACAAGCACGACGAACCCGGGCAGGTCGCGGTTCTCCGTGCCGAGCCCGTAAGTCACCCACGCGCCGATGCTCGGACGGGCCATGATGCTCGCGCCGCAGTTCATGAGGCGCAGGCAATTCTCGTGCACCGGCGTGTCGGTGTACATCGAGCGGATCACGCAAAGGTCGTCGGCGTGTTTCTCCGCCAAGTCCGCGAACAGCTCGCTGGCCTCGAGGCCCGACTGGCCGTAGCGCCGGAACGTGAACGGAGAACCGAGCGCCGTCGCGGTCGGTCGCTCCGTCTCCAAATGGATCGGCAGGCGCTGACCATGGAAACGCGTCAGCTCGGGCTTCGGATCAAAGGTATCCATCTGCGACGGCCCGCCGTTCGCGAGGATCTGGATCACGCGCTTCGCCCGCGGACGGAAATGCGGGGCCCGCGGCGCCAACGGATCTGACGCGCGCGGGGCCTCGGCGGCGCGCGAGGCGACGTCGCCCAGCAGCGTGGCCAGACCGATGGTCCCGAAACCCGCGCCGCAGCGACGCAGCATCTCGCGTCGCGAGAGCGGGGACGAAAACGGAGCGGGCGCGTTCATGCGGGG
>JBEGJD010000437.1:0-11447 GCA_041184765.1 Verrucomicrobiota bacterium
CCCTCGCCCAAGGTGACGAGGCCGGCCGCCGGCGCGCCGCCGAGTTCATGGAGGACCTCGCCGATCTCGTGGAAAACCGCGCGCCGCGGGCCCTCGAGGCCCGGCTCGAACGCGACGAGGCGGGGCTGGACCACTTTGACTTCAGCCGCGCCGACTACCGCATCCTGATCGCGCTCCGCGAGGACTACCTCGCCCACCTTGAGGGCCTTAAGGCCCGCATGCCGTCGGTCACCCAGAACCGCATGCGGCTCGCCCGGATGACCGGCACGCAGGCCCTCGCGGCCGTCACGGGACCGGGTCGCGGACTGGTGAACGCCGACGTGGCCGCGGCCATCGTGCGTTTCGTGTCGGGCGGCGGCGGCGAGCTCGCGCAGACGGAGGTCGAGCCCTCGCTGCTCAGCCTGGTCTGCCGCGAGCTGAACAACGCCCGCCTCGCGCAAGGCGCGCCCGAGATCTCGGCCGACCTGCTGGCGGGCTCCCGCGACACCATCCTCGACGAGTTCTACGAGCGCGTGCTGGCGGACCAGGTCCCGGGCGTGCGGGCCTTTCTGGAGGACGAACTCCTCACCGATTCGGGTTACCGGGAGAGCATCGCGGAGGAACGCGTGCGCAAGGGCTTCGCGGCGGCCGGCGCTCCGGAGGACGCGCTGGCGAAGCTGGTCGACCGCCGCCTGCTGCGCGTGGAGGAACGCCTCGACCTGCGACGCGTGGAATTCACACACGACGTGCTCGCGCCGGTCATCCGTCGGAGCCGTGACGCGCGTCTCGAGCGCGAGACGACGGCGGCGATGGAGCGGCAGCTGGCGGCGACCCGCGCGCAGGAAGCCGCGGCGAAACGCGCCCTCTGGCGCGCCCGTACGATCGCCGCCGCCTGCGGGGTGCTCGCGGTCGCGGCGACCGGAGGCATGATCTACGGCCTGCGCGCGCAGCGACGCGCCGAGGCGGCGGAACGGGTCGCCCGGCAGGCCGCGGGCGAGGCGGAGCAGGCCAAGCGTCTCACCGAGTCGGCCCGCGCCAATGCCGAGGACCTGCTCGGCTTTGTGCTCACCGACCTCGAGGAGCAACTCACCGACTTCGGTCAACTGCCCATTCAGCTCGGCGTGAGCCGCACCGCGGTCGCCTACTACGAGGGGTTGCCCAAGGAACTGCGCAACACCCAGACGCGGCTCGCGCACGCCCGCGCCCTCGCGAATCTCGGGGCGATCCTCGACGTGCAGGGCAAAGCAGAGGAAAGTCGACAGGCCCTCGACCGCGCGGTGGCGATGTTCGAGGAGGTCGAGGCGGCCGGCGAACTGAACGCCGCCAAAAAGATCGAGTTCGCCCGCATCCTGACCCGTCAGGCGCGACTATTCACCTCGCTGCTTCAGTACCAGCAGGCCATTCCAACGTGCCAGCGCGCGGAGAAACTGCTCGCGCCATTGCTCGATGCTCCGGCGCATCGCGCGGCCGCGCTGCGGACCCTCGCCGGCGTCCTCGATCGCAAGGGCTTCAGCCTCCTGCGCAGCGGACGCAACCGCGAGGCCGTGCCAGTCTATCAGCGCGCCATTACCAGCGCCGAGGAGGCAGATCGCCTCACGCCAAGTCGGCGGCCGGGTCTCGCGGCCGCCTCCCTCGCCCCGTGGCTGGCCGAGGCGCTCCACCGGAGCAACCGCCACACAGAGAGCTCGCAATTCAACGAGATCGGCCGCACGCGACTCCAACGATTCCTTGAAGCGGAACCGTTCCTAATGACGGCCCGCCGTCACCTCGCCTACGCCACCGGAGGCGCCTCGTTGGGCGCCTTCGCGGACTGGAATTTCTCGAAAGCCGCCGCTCTCCGGGACGAGTACCGCTCCATCTACCAGGAGATGCTGAAGCTCGATTCCAAGAACACGACCTACATCAACAACCTTGGCATCAGCTACGGGGGCGATGCCCGTCTGAACGAGCTGCAGGGAAGCTTCGCCGAGGCCGAGCAGGCTTACACCGACGCCATTTCCATCCTGTCGGTCGACTGGGCAACGCCGTTCATGAAGATGAACATCGGCTACCAGAACGGTTTTCTGGGCGTGCTTTACGCTTCCACCGGGCGCGACGCGCAAGCCGACGCGGCCGTCGCGCGGATGCGGGAAAACATGCAACCCTCAATCGACCAGGCGCCGGCCGACTCGCGCGAACGCGAGGTTCGCGAGGAGGTCGTGCGTGAACGCGTTCGTGACATCGAGGTGGCGAGGATGAACTGGCCGAAGGTTCGCGCCGAGGGCGAGGCCTCCCTCCGCCGCCTTGAAGCAGTGCATCGCGCCACCCCCGGCGAACAGGAGGAATACCTGCGTCGCGAAACGCACCAGCAACTCGTGCAGGCGGGATTACACACCGGCGACCACGCCGCCGCGCGTAAGCACCTCGACGCCTGGTGGGCGCTCCGCACCCAGCTGGGAGAGCAACCGCGGATCCAAGACCGCTTCCTGGAGGTTAAGGACCAACTGGTCAGAGTTCAGGTTCTCTTCCGCGCCGGAGAGATCAAAGAGGCGCGCTCTCTGATCGCCGAACTCTGGCCCGAGGTGGAGGCGGTCTACCGCGCCGCACCCAACGAACGCTTCAACCAGATCCAGCACGCGGCTGCGCTCTGGGTTCGCGCCGAGGTCGACGGCACCCTCGACGTCCCGGCGCGGCGCTCGCTGCTGACCCGCGCGGCGGAGATCCTGCGCCCGTTGGCGGCGGAGGGAAAGCTCACCCGCACCGACCGCGACTGGGTTCTCGCCGGCATCGAGCGCGACCTCGCCCGCTGAACGGCCATCCGCAGGCCGGATCGGCGCGGCCTCCACGAACGCGGAGTCCTCAGAGCGTCTTCCGGAAGCGCGAGACGGCGAAGGTAATCACCACGACGCCCATCGCCAGCAGCGCGACCAGTTCGGGCCAAAGCACCCCGAACCCCACGCCTTTCAGGAATACGCCGCGGATGATCACGAGAAAGTGGCGGAGCGGATCGGCGAGGCTCAACCATTGAAAAACCTCCGGCATGCTGGAGATCGGGAAGATGAACCCGGAGAACAGCATCGCGGGGAAAAAGAAGAAGAAAGTCGTCATCATCGCCTGCTGCTGCGTGCGGCTCACCGTCGAGATGAAGAGCCCGATCCCGAGCGTCCCGAGCAGGAACAGCGCGGTCCCGAGCAGCAGGAGCGCGAAGCTCCCGCGGAACGGGATATCGAACCAGAAGAGGCCCACCGCTGATACAAGCGCGGTGTCGACGAATCCCACGACAGCGAACGGCGCGCATTTCCCGAGGATGAATTCCACCGGTCGGATCGGCGTCACCATGACCTGCTCGATCGTGCCGGTCTCCTTTTCCCGCACGATCGCCATGCTCGTGAGCATCAGGCCGACCAGCATCACGAGCATCGCGATGATCCCGGGCACGTAGTAATTGCGGCTATCGAGGTCGGGGTTGAACCAGACCCTCGGCCGCAGATCGACGCCGCCGGGCGCGGCGGCCGGCCCCGCTCTCCGGCGGAGCGTCTCGCCGGCGAGTGCGATGTTCGCCGCCGCCGTGATCTGGGCCGCGTAATTCAGCACGAAGCGCGCCGTGTTGGAATCAGCTCCGTCCACCGTGAGCTGAACCGGCACCGCGCGGCCGGCGCGCAGGATCTCCTCGAAACCGGCGTTGATCCGCAGCAGCGCGGCGACCTCGCCGGAGTCGATCAGCGCCCGCGCCGCGACCTCGTCCGTCGGATGCGCGACGGCGTCGAAGCAGGCCGAGCCGGTGAAACGCGCCACAAGCGCCCGGCTCGCCGGCGTGCCATCGCGGTCGACCACCGCCAGCCGCACGTGGCGCACGTCGAGCGTGACCGCATACCCGAAGATCAGCGTCTGCAGCACGGGCAGGCCGAGGATCACAAACCGCATGCGCGGGTCGCGCAGGACGGAGCGGAATTCCTTGCGGAGGATGGCTAGAATGCGTTCGCCCATGGTCAGCGGAGGCGGCCCCGGGTGAGCCGGATGGCAAGCGCCAGCAGCACCACGGCGAAGACGACGAGCAGGAGGGCGTCCCGGGCCAGCGTTTCCAGCCCCGTTCCTCGCAGAAAGACTCCCTTCACCAGCGAGACGAAATAGCGCGCCGGCACGAGGTGGCTGATCGCCCGCACCGGCGCCGGCATGTTGGCGATCGCGAACGCGAAGCCCGAGAGGAGGAAAGCCGGCAGAAAGGTCGAGACCATCGCCAGCTGGCTGGCAAGCAGCTGCTGCCGGGCGAGCGCGCTGATGAAGAGTCCCTGCGCGAGGGTGCCGACGACGAACACCAGGCCGGCGGAAAACAACAGTGTCACGCTTCCGCGCAGCGGCACATCAAAGAGGAACACCGTCATCAGCACCGCCACGATCATGTTGGCGAGGCCGATGGCCGCGTAGGGCAGCAGCTTGCCGAGAATGATTTCCGCGGGCCGCACCGGCGTCGTGATCAATTGCTCCATCGTGCCGCGCTCCCACTCCCGCGCCACCGTGAGCGCCGTGAGCAGCGCCGCGATCAAACCCATGATCACCGCCATGATCCCGGGCACGATGAAGTTGCGGCTCTCGAGATCGGCGTTGAACCAGACGCGCGGCCGCAAGTCGACGGAGGGGACCGGAATCGCCGCTCCGGCCCGCCGCGCGGTCTCCAAGGTGATCTGCGCGTGGTACGCCGCCACCACCGCCTGCGTGTAGCCGAGCACGATGCCGGCGGTGTTCGCGTCGGCGCCGTCGATGATCGCCTGCACGGGCGCCTCGCGGCCTGCGCCCAGCCGTTCGGCGAAGTCCGGTGGGATGGCCAGCGCCACCATTGCGCGCCGGCTGTCGAGCGCGTGCGCAATCGCCGCCTCGTCGGCGACCGAGCCGCGCAGATCGAAGTACCGCGTGGCGGTGAAACGGGCGACGAGCGCGCGGCTCTCCGGCGTGCCGCTCTGGTCGCGCACCACGATGGGCACGCGGTTGACGTCCAGCGTCAGCGCGTAGCCGAACATCAGCAGCATCAGCATCGGGATGCCGACGGCCAGACCGAGGCTGCGCGGGTCGCGCCGGATGTGGATGGCCTCTTTGCGGGCCATCGCGAGCAGCCGACGCGGGTTCATCGGGCGACCTCCCGACCTGCCCCGGCCGCCCGGTCATGCGTCTCGATCAACGAGACGAACACGTCCTCCAAGGAGGGCGTCACGCGCTCGATGCGGCTGACGGCCATCCCGGCCGCCGCGAGCGCCGCCGGGATTTCGCGGAGCGCGGCCGCCGCGTCGCGCGCCACCGCGTGCAGACCGCCGCCGTGCAGCAAGACCTCGCGCACGGAGGGTAGCGCCTCGACGACGGAGATCGCATCTTGCGGCCGCGGGCAGACTATCTCCAAAACGGCCTCGTGCAGGTGCGCCGACTTGAGCTCCCCCGGAGTGCCGAGCGCCACGAGTTCGCCGCGATAGATCACGCCGAGACGGTCGCAGTACTCGGCCTCCTCCATGTGATGGGTTGTCACCAGCACCGTCACCCCGCCCGCCGCCAATCCGTAGATCAGGTCCCAGAAGCGCCGGCGGCTGTTGGGGTCTACGCCAGAGGTGGGCTCGTCGAGGAACAGGATCGGCGGCTCGTGCAGCACCGCGCAGCCGAGCGCGAGCCGCTGTTTCCAACCGCCCGAGAGATCGGCGGTGCGGGTGCGGCGGTGTTCCTGCAGGCCGGCCATTTCCAACACCCAATCGCGGCGGGCCGCGCGGCGCGCGCGGGGCAGGCCCTGGATCCCGCTGAAGAACTCGATGTTCTCCTCCACGGTGAGCTCATCGTAGAGCGAGAACCGCTGGCTCATGTAACCGATGCGGGCGCGGATGCGTTCGGTGTCGCGCACGATGTCGAGTCCCGCGACCCGCCCGGAACCGGCGGTCGGCACCAGCAGGCCGCACAGCATGCGGATGGTCGTCGACTTGCCGGCGCCATTCGGCCCCAGCAGCCCGAAGATCTCGCCGCGCCGCACCGCAAAGGAAACGCCCGCCACCGCGCGGAACGACCCGAACGTCATCTCCAGGTCCCGCACCTCGATCGCGGGGGCCGGGGGTTCCATGATCATGTTCATGGCCGGGAAGGCGCCGTCCCGCTAAACTTACCGCCCGGGCTGGCGAGCACGGCGACAAACACGTCCTCGAGCGAGGGTTCGATGGGGCGCACCGACTCCAGCGCAACACCCGCCGCGGCGAGTACCTCCGCGACACGCCGCGCGGCCTGGGCCGCATCGGGCGCCGTCACGTGGATGCGGTCGCCAAACAGCCCCACGTTGGACTCCGCCATTCCTTCACGCAGCAAAGCGGCGGCGCGGCGGGGCTCGGCCGCCCGCACTTCCAGCAGCGAACCGGGCAGGAGGCGTTTCACCTCGTCCGGGGTTCCGAGGGCGAGCACGCGGCCCTCGTGCAACAGCGCGAGCCGGCCGCAGCGTTCGGCCTCGTCGAGGTAGGCGGTGGAGACGAGGATCGTCACCCCTTCGCGCACCAATTGATGGAGAATCCGCCAGAAATCGCGGCGCGAGACCGGATCGACGCCGTTGGTCGGCTCGTCGAGGAAGAGGACCTGCGGCGTGTGGATGAGCGCGCAAGCGAGGCCGAGTTTCTGTTTCATCCCGCCGGAAAGATTGCCGGCCAGGCGGCCACGGAAGGGCTCGAGTCCGCTGAACCCGAGCAGACGCGCGGTGCGCGCCGGCAGTTCCGAGGCGGGCACACCCTGCAGGTCCGCGTGGAACGCGATGTTTTCGGCGACGGTCAGGTCCGGATAGAGCCCGAATCGCTGGCTGAGGTAGCCGATGCGGTCCTTCACGCCGCCCGGACGGCGGACGACGTCGCATCCGGCCACTTCGATGCTGCCGGACGTGGGCGGGAGAATGCCGGTGAGCATCCGCATCGTCGTCGTTTTTCCCGCCCCGTCGGGCCCGACGAGGCCGAAGATTTCCCCCGCCTCGACTTCAAGATCGAGATCCGCGACCGCCGTCACCTCGCCGAAGGTGCGACGCAGCCCGCGCGTCAGAATGGCGGCCATGGCAGGCTCAGCGGCCCTGTGTCGTAGCGGCGGACCCGGTTGCCACCGGCACGATGACGTCGGCCGGCATGCCCGTCTTCAACTCGTCACGCGGGTTCAGGACGTCGACCTTCACGCGGTAGACGAGCCGCACGCGTTCCTTGGCCGTCTGGACGGTTTTCGGCGTGAACTCCGCCTCCGATGAGATGAACGCGACGGTGCCCTCGTGAGTGCGGTTGGCGGCGGCGTCGGTGCGGACGGTCACCTTCTGGCCCAGCCGTAATCGGCCGAGGTCGGTCTCGTTGAGATAGGCGCGCACCCACATGTGCACGGTGTCGGCGACGGTGACGACCGGCGTGCCGGCGGCGACGAACTCCCCGGCCTCGACGTGGTGCGAGAGCACGACGCCGTCGAGCGTCGACACGAGGCGGGTCTGGTCGAGCCGCGACTGCGCGAGCGCGAGCGCGGCGGAGGCCTGCTCGGTGCGGGCGCGGGCCTGCAGGATCGTCTCGGAGCGCGGTCCGGCCTGGATGAGACGGGCGCGCTCGCGGACCTCGGCGACGCGGGCCTCGGCGACCCGGAGTTGGGCGCGGGCCGACTCGAAATCGCGGGTCGGGATCGCGTTCCGCTGCAGCAACTCCTGCTGCCGGTTGAAATCGAGCTCGGCGCGTTCGCGTTCAGCCTGCGCGCTGCGGAGCACGGCTTCCGCGGCGGCGATCTCCTGCGGCCGCGATCCGGCCTCCAGTTCGGCGAGCAGAGCCTGGGCGGCCGCAAGCTCCGCGCGGCGCAACGCGACCTCCTGCACTTGTTCAGAATCGTCCAGACGTGCGACGAGTTGCCCCGCCTTCACGCGCCGGCCCTCGTCGACGAGGCGTTCCACCACGCGGCCCGGGTATTTGAAGCTCAGCTGGGCGTCGACCAGCTCGAGGTTGCCCGAAAGCATGAGCGGACCGTCCGTGGCGGCCGGCTGGCAGCCGGCGAGGATCAGCGCGGCTAAAGGTGGAAAATACCGTTTCATGGTGAGGAGGCGGCCGACCCGCCGCACGACTGGAAAATATCCGGCGCCCGCCGGATGCGGCAAGCCCGCCGACGGCGGCGGGTCCGCCGGCCTCGGGCGGGCTTGCCGGCCTCGGGCGGGCTTGAGGCGGCGTGAGCGTTCCCCTTGCGTTTAAGACTGCCACCGCGAACGTTCGCGCGACGGCGGCATGCTCGATGTCTTCACCCGCAAAATCACCCGGATCCAAGGCCGCCTCCTCCCCGGAGAAGGCGAGCGCGACGAAATTCACGACGATCACGAACGCCGACTGGAGTCGCTCGCTCGCCTCCGGGCGGCAGCGGAAAAATGTGATCTCCGAGCAGATTCGGACCAGGATCTCGTCCTCCTCGCGGAAGACGAAGTGAGTCTGCTCGAGGGGGCGGGCGGCGAGTGGGCGGAGCTGGGTGAGGCGATCCGCGACTTCCGCGCGCGGCTGCCGCTGCTGCGCCTGGAGGATTTCGGATTCTCCGCCGAAGTGGAGCATCCGCTGGAGGAACCCAATTCCCGCCTGCGTTACCTGCACAGCGGCGTCGAGGCGTCCGCGTTCCTCTCGGTGGAGTGCGGTTCCGTCTACAAGTTCTACCTTCCGCGCGAGGAGAAGCGCGTCGGCAGCGTGTTCGGCTTCCGGATGGGCGCCGAGACGGCGCTGCAGGCCGACGCCGAACTGGGCAGCTACCGCGGCCTGCTCGAAAAACTCCTGTTGATTCACGCCCTGGGAGGCGCCGCGACCGAGGCGGTGGCGATCACCCCGGAAGGGATCCTGATCGCCAAGCAGACGCTCGGGGAACCCCTGGCGCAAGGGGCCGACACTTCGCGGCATCTGCCGCCGAACCTCATCGAGATCCCCTCGCGCTTCCTGCGCGCCAACCGCGATCACCCACGGCTGTTCTTTCTCGATGGCGTGCCGTGGCTGGTGGCCGACCTGCATGCGCGCAATTTCGTGCGGTGCGAGGACGGGGAGTTGCGGGTGATCGACCTCGTGGCCGCACCGTGGCCGAGAGCGATGGTACCCCGCGACCCGTTGATGGCGGAGTGGCTGGAGCGGGTGCTCCGCGATCCGGATGCCGGTGCCCTGCGCAGCGCGCCGGATGATGAACTCTGACGCCCCGCCTGCTCACCCGCTTCCGCCCGCCTTTCACCCGCCGCTGACCGGGTAAGGCAGGTTTTCCAACCGCCCCCCTTTGAATCGGTTTGCTCCACACCTGAAACCCATGCTCTTCCCCGCCCGCGTCCCATGAGCCGATTTTTTCCCGCCGCCCTTCTCGTCACCGTGTCGGCGTGCGCCGCGGTGGCGGCGGCCCCGGGCACGGTAACGCTCGCCGGGGACCGGCTGGTCGAGTGCATCGCCGGCGACTTGCCGGTCGTGATCACGGTTCCGCACGGCGGACGGCTTTCACCGCAGGGTTACGCGCGCCGCCCGAAGGGCGTGACCGACATGGACGTGAACACGCAGGAGCTCGCGCGGGCGTTCGCCGACGAGTTGACGCGGCGCACCGGCGGTCACGCGGCGATGGTCATCAGTCTCCTGCACCGCTCGCGGCTCGATCCCAACCGCGAGATCGCCGAGGCGGCCGGAGGCCAGGCCCCGGCTGAAGCCGTCTGGCGCGCGTTTCACCAGGCGGTCGAGTCCGCCCTCGCCGCCGCGGTGGCGCGGCACGGCTTCGCGTTCCTCATCGATCTCCACGGGCACGCGCACCCGATCGCGCGGCTGGAACTGGGCTACGGCCTCGGCGCGCCGCAGCTCAACGTCGACGACGCCGGGTTCGACCGCTCCGGCGTGATGGAGGTCTCAACCCTGCGCGATCTCCATGCCGCGCGCGGCGGCAGCGCGGCGACGCTCATCCGGGGTGCGCGCAGTTTCGGCGCCTTGCTCGCGGAACGCGGCCTGCGCGCGACACCCAGCCCCGCGGAACCCGGACCCGGCAACGGACCGTTTTTCTCCGGCGGCTACATTGTCCGCCGCCACGCCGCCGAACCCGCGACCACCAAGGTCGACGGGGTGCAGATCGAGTGTCCGCGCCCCGGCGTGCGCGACACCCCGGAAAACCGCGGACGCTTCGCGCGGGCCGCCGCCGACGCGCTGCTCGTGTTCCTGCACGAGCAGTATGCCTGGCGACCGGCCGCCCGGCCCTGAGATCCCGCACCTGGAAACCGGAGTCGTCTGCCCGCATGCCGCCCCATCCGCCGATCGTCGTGCTCGCCGAGGCGGACTGGCACGCCCGTCAGGCCGATCACGCGGCCCGCGTGCGCCGCTGGACGGAACCGCACCGCTTACGCGCCGGCCGCGGCGAGAAGCATCCGGTCCTCGATTTCCTTTTCACCTACTACGCGTTCCGCCCCGCCTGGCTCGAGCGCTGGCATCCGGGCCCGGGGGTGGCGCTCGCCGGCGAAAGCGCCCGCGGGTTTCTCCGCTGGCCGGAGTATGTTGAAATCGAAAGCCAAGCCGGCTTCACGGTGATGCTGGATGCCGGCGCGCTGCCGGCGCATCGCCGGGAATTCGTGACGTGGCTGCGCGGTCTGCTGACGGCGATGCAGGCGCGGCCGCCGTTTTTCGGCTGCTTCGGCCTGCACGAGTGGGCCATGGTGTACCGCCAGACGCCCGCCGAGACGCGCCACAACGCGTGGCCGCTGCGGTTTTCACCGGAGGAAACCGCCCGCGTGGTCGAGTCGGCCGCAGTCACGTGCTCGCACTTCGACGCCTTCCGGTTCTTCACCGCCCCGGCGCGCCCGCTCAACCGCCTGCAACCCGCGCGGAACACGACCTCCGCTTTGGAACAGCGCGGCTGCCTGCACGCCAACATGGATCTCTACAAATGGGCGTTCAAACTCGCTCCTTTCACTCCCGCCGAGCTCACCGCCGATTGCTTCGAACTGGCCGCGGCCATCCGTGAGGTCGACATGCGCGCCAGCCCCTACGACCTGCGCGGGCTCGGCTTCGAGCCGATCGCCATCGAGACTCCGGCCGGACGCGCGGAGTACGAGCGGCACCAGCGGGGATTCGCGGCGCGCGGTGAGCCGCTGCGGGCGCGGCTCGTCACCCTCTGCGACCGGCTGCTCGCGGCGACCTCGGGCAAGAACGCCGTCGCGGGCGACGACCGGACAGGATCGCCTACACCCGCTCCAGCTTGAGCGGATAGGTCTGGCCGGAGGCGAACTGGGCCACGTAAAGACTACCGTCGTCGTCGACCGCGAGATCGTGCGGATGCGTGAACACCGGCTCCCGGCTGCGCATGCGTTGCAGGCGGCCGGCGTCGTCGTACTCCGGCGCGGTCCCGCCCACGTTCGAGAGCACGCGCAGATCGCCATCCAGCACCGAAACAAAACCACGGCTGGCGCGGTCCTGCGGCCAGTTGTCGGCGAGGTGCGCCACGAAGAAATGGCCGCCGTGCAGTCGGACCTGACGCGGGTTGCCACCAGGCAGTTC
>JBEGJD010000438.1:0-4979 GCA_041184765.1 Verrucomicrobiota bacterium
CCGCGCTCTGCCGGCCCGCGCTGGCAACCTTCGCCAGCGGACTCTACGCGCACCAGCACCAGATCAGCGGCAACGACCCTGCGTTTCTTCCCGAGATGCTCGCCCCGGCGGCGGGCAAAGCGAAGAAGGCCGGCAAGCAGGCGGGCGAACCGGCCGCCTACCAGCGGTTGCGCGAGCAACTCATCGCGAAACTCGACCTGCCGGACACGTTGCCCAAGGCGCTGGGCCGGCGGGGCTACCTGAGCCACCAATCCGGGAAATGGTGGGAAGGTTCCTATCGTCGCGGCGGATTCACCCACGGCATGACGCGCGGTTTTCCGGAGCAAGGCGGACGGCACGGCGACGACGGACTCAAGATCGGCCGTGAGGGCATGGCCCCGATCTTCGATTTCATCGACCAAGCGGTGGCGGAGAAGAAACCGTTCTTTCTTTGGTACGCGCCCTTTCTGCCCCACACGCCGCACACCCCGCCGGACCGTCTTTTCGCCAAGTACAAGGCCAAGGGCATCACCTCCGACTTCGTTGCGCGCTATTACGCGATGGTCGAGTGGTTCGACGAAACCTGCGGCCAGCTCATGGAGCGAATTGAAACCAAGGGGCTCACCCGTGACACGATCTTCGTGTACATCGCCGATAACGGCTGGATCCAGTCGCCCGACAGCGCCGGCTATGCGCCCCGCTCCAAGCAGACCGCCAACGAGGGCGGAGTGCGCCAGCCGATCATGTTCAGCTGGCCGGGCGTGATCCGCCCCGGCGCGCGCGGCGAGCAATTGTGCTCGAGCATCGACATTGTCCCCACGCTGCTCGCGGCCGCCGGTGCGGAGATTCCCGCGAAGCTCCCGGGCCTCAACCTGATGCCCATCCTAAAGTCCGGCGCACCGACCCCCCGCGAGCGGGTCTTCGGAGAGACCTACGCGCATGACGTCGCGAACATCGACCGCCCGGAGGACAGCCTCGTCTACCGCTGGGTCATCGAGGGCAAATGGAAGCTGTTGCTCACCTACGACGGTGCGGTCAGCGCTCGCTACGCCTCGTCCAACCCGCGGGACGAGAAACGCCCCCAACTCTACGACCTGCTCGCGGACCCTCACGAGAACCGCAACCTCGCCGCCGCCAACCCCGACGTGGTCGCGCGCCTCGCTGCCCGGCTCCAAGAGTGGTGGCCGGTGACCGCGCGGAAGGTGCAGACCCGCTGGTCGGACTGATCGCGCCCGCGACATGCGCCGCCTTCTTGCCGTCGCGCTGCTCGTCGCCGCCGCAGCCCCCCGCCTCACCCACGCGGCGGACTCCGGCCGGCCGCCCAACATCCTGTTCATCTTCTCCGACGACCAGCGTCACGACACGCTTGGCTCCGCCGGACACCCTTTCATCCGCACACCCACACTCGACCGTCTCGCGGCCGACGGCGTGCGCTTCCGGAACGCGTTCGTCACGACTTCCGTCTGCTGGGTGAGCCGCGCGGTCGTTCTCACCGGACAATGGGCCCGCTCGCACATCCGGCGCGACTCGGTGCCAACGGTGCGGCCCGAGGCGCTGGCCACGATGTTCCCTGTCCTATTGCGGTCGGCCGGCTACCGCACGGCGCACTTCGGGAAGTGGCACCTGATCGCCCCGCCCGGATTTTCCCCGGCCGAGCAGTACGAGGTGTACGAAGCGATCGGACGGAACCCCTACTTCAAGACCCTGCCCGACGGCACTCTCCGCCACGAGACCGACCTCGTGTGCGACCGCGGCGTGGAGTTCATCCGGACCCAGCCGCGTGATCGTCCGTTTCTCCTGCACCTTTGGTTCAACGCGTCGCACGCGGAGGACAACGACCGCCGGCCGGGAGCCGGCCATCATCCGTGGCCGCAGTCCGCCGACGGACTCTACGACGACGTCGCGATTCCGTCGCCACGCCTTGGGACAACGGCCATCACCGAGGCACATCCGCCGTTCCTGCTTCAATCGATCAACCGCGAGCGTTTTTTCTGGGGCTACGATACACCGGAGAAATTCACCGCCAACGTCCGCGCCTATTACCGGATGATCACCGGTATCGACCACGCGGTGTCCCGCGTGCTGGGGGCGCTCGATGCGGCAGGCCTCTCGGACAACACCATCGTGGTCTACAGCTCCGACAACGGCTACTATCTCGGCGACCGCGGCTTTCAGGGAAAGTGGTCGCACTACGATGAATCGCTCCGCGTGCCTCTCATCATTCGCGACCCTCGGGCGCCGCGATCCGCGCGCGGAGCCGTAGTGGACGCGATGGCGCTCAACGTCGACTTGCCGGCGACCTTCCTTGAATGGGCCGGCGTCCCGCGGCCCGCCGCCTACGAGGGCCGCAGCCTTGCGCCATTTACCCGCGGCGAAACACCGGCCGGATGGCGCACGCACTTCTTCTGCGAGCACCTCGACCTGGCGCCGACTCTCACTTGGGAAGGCATTCGCGGCGAACGCTTCGTCTACGCGCGTTATTTCGATCAGCAGCCGGCCTTCGAATTCCTGCACGATCTCGGTTCGGATCCGGACCAATTGCGCAATCTCGCCACGACGCCTGCCTACTCCGCCGACCTCGCGCGGATGCGCGCGCTCTGCGAGGAGGAAATCTCCCGGCGCGGAGGCGTCTTGCCACCGCTGGACCAGCGCGGGCTGCGCAAGGCGAACGCGAAACGGAAGGCGAAGTAGCGGCGCGCGGTCGACGTCGGCCCTTACCGGTACAAGGCCGTCGTTGGAGCCACGGTAAGCACATTGTACTGGCGCATCGCGAGCCGCCACCAATCGGCCAGATCCTCCGCTCGTGACTCCCAGAGCCCGCGGTGCAGGGCAATCATCGACTCGGCGTCGAGCAGCAACGCCATCTTCTCGCGGGGGGTGCACCCGCCGGGTCCGTCGCGGAGCAGACGCGCGCGCAACTGGGCGAACCACTCCCGGGACTCCTCGGTCGGCCGGCGCTGACGCAGGAGCGAGACGTGGAGGGCGTTGACGTACGGGTCGAGCACCGCCTGCAGCAGGCCGTAATCCGCGCGCAGCGGCTCCAGCGGGGACAGGTGACGATAGCACTCCGCCAGGTTCTGATGCAGGCGTCGTAATTCGTAGGGGGGCGCGGACTCTTCGGGCGTAAGGAGCAGCCCGTGCCGGCGGAAAGCGCGGCCGAAACCCGCCTTGCTGAGCACGATCGACACCGGGATCGACAGCATCAGAGGCACCACCACCGGCAGCAGCCATAGTGCAAACGAGGGCGACAGCACAAAGGCCGACACACCCCAGACCAGACCGAATAGCGTCTGCCCCCCGTGGGTAAGGATGGCCTCCCGCCAATCGGTGCCGTCGTCATCTGCTCCGCGCCGTTGCGTGAGCCAAGTCACGCCCTGGCCCAGAAGCGTGAAGAGCACGAACTTCGCGTGGAAAAGCATGTTCACCGGTGCGAGCAGCGTGGAGACCGCGATTTCGAACAAAAAGCTGACGCCCAGACGCAACCGACCGCCGTACCGCGCAACTTCCTCCGGCCGACCGAAAGCAACCGCTAGCGCCGCCAGTTTCGGGGTAAACAGCAGCGCCATCGTGAATCCGAATAGCGCCAGCGCGCCTGCCAGCTCAGGACCGTAAGACGCGCTCGGCACTCCGGCTCCACCGAGCCCGATGTGAACGGTGCCCAGAACCATGAAGAGCAGCCAGAGGGGCGAGGAAACATATCCCATCACCCCCATCACGAGATGGAGACGATTGGCCGGACGAAATCCGCGCGCCGTGAGCAGCCAAGTATGCTGCAAGTTACCCTGGCACCAACGCCGGTCGCGTTTCGCCGCGTCGATCAGCGTCGGCGGCCCCTCCTCGAAGCTGCCCTCGATATCGGCGGCGAGCCACACACCCCAGCCCGCCTTCCGCATCAGCGCCGCCTCCACGAAATCATGGGACAGGATGCGTCCGCCGAACGGTTCGCTACCGGGAAGCTCGGGCAGCGCGCAGTGCTCGATGAAGGGCTGCACGCGGATCACCGCGTTATGGCCCCAGTAATTCCCCTCGTGCTGCTGCCAGTAATTCAGACCGGCAAGGAAGATCTCCCCGTGCAGGCGGCTGGCGAAGGCCTGCAGCCGGGAGTAAAGCGTCTCGCCGTTCACGAGCCGCGGAACGGTCTGGATGATGCCGACCTGCGGGTTGCGCTCCATCAGCGCGACCAATTGCACGAGCGCGCGGCCCGTCATGATCGAGTCGGCGTCGAGCACGATCATGTAGCGGTAGCGCCGCCCCCAGCGCCGCAGGAAGTCGCCGAGGTTACCGGCCTTCTTGTTGATCGAATGCCGCCGCTTGCGGTAAAAGATGCGGCCGAAGCCGCCGACCTGCTTGCAGAGCTCCAGCCACGCCATCTCCTCCTGGATCCATTGGTTCGGCTGGTTGGAATCGCTGAGGACGAAGAAATCGAAGTGCTCTAGCCGCTTCGTTTCCTGCACGGAACGAAACATCACGCGCAGGCCCTCGAACACCCGGCTCACGTCCTCGTTGCACACGGGCATCACGATCGCGGTCGAGGCCAGCGCGAAGTCCTCCTCCGCCGGCAGCGTCATCGCGATGCGGGCGCTGTCCCCGCCGCGATTGACCACATAGAATCCGACGACCGCGGTCACGAAGCCCGTCGCGACGTGGGCGAAAAGCACGACGAAGATCGCCAGCAGCGCCAGCTCGATACCGCTCAGGCCGTCCCGCCAGAGCAAATCCGCCATGAACCAAGCCGCCACGCTGGTGAGCGCGAAGATCGCGGTGAAGAAGAGGAAACGTCGGCGCGCTAGACGACGCGGCTCCATGCGCCCCTTCAGCAGAAGTTCCTGAGCGGCGGGAGTCTTCACCGGGTGAGACGGAAAAGGGTTCCAAGCATCGTCGCCAGGGCGAGCCACAGAATCAGCGTACGCAGAACCGGCCAGCGTTCCATCCGCTCGATCGTGTCGCCGGCGGCGTCCGGAATCGGACCGAGGTCAATCGGGCGCGGCACCATGCTGGAC
>JBEGJD010000439.1:0-5492 GCA_041184765.1 Verrucomicrobiota bacterium
GTGCCGGAGGGAACCGCCGCGAGCCGGTAGGAACCTGTGGCGTCGGTGAGCGTCTCGAGCGAAGCCCCCTCCACGCTGACGAGCGCGTTCTCGAGGTACTCGCCGCGCGCCGCGTCGAACACCCGGCCCTCAATAACGCCCGTCGCCGCGGCCGGCGCGGACCAAGCGGGGGCGCCGAGCAGCACAGCGAGCAAAGCCGTCCGCGCCGGAATCGCATGACCGGAGACGCGCCACCGGCGAAGGGCGGAGAGGAAAAACGCGGGGAGCAGGGCTGGGATCACAGGTCGGGACGATCAACATCCGGACCATCCGAAGGCAACCACCGGCGGAGAACCCGAGCAGGGCGGTGGCAAGGTGAGGTGCGCTCTCCCGAACAGGGGCCCTCAGCGGGTCTCTAGCCGAAACAAAATGGGAAGCAGCGCCGCGAGTGAGTGGCGCCAGCCTTTCCATTCATGGGCGCCCGGAAACGTGCGCCACTCGTGGCGGATGCCGTGGCGCTGCAGGGTTTGGTGCAGACGGAGCTGACCCGGGTAGCGCGGACCTCGGTGCCGCAGGAAAGGAAGAGCAGGCGCAGCCGCCCGTTGGCGACTTCAGCGGGCGGCGGTGAACTGGTCGATCTCTGCCTCCCACTTCTCCGGCGCGGCAACGACCGGCGCGGACCCCCGGAGCGCGGCGACGAGCGTCAAGCGAACGAATCCGATGAGAGAGTGGACGATTATGGCGAGGCAGAGAGACGAATGAGCTTGGGCAGCAGGGTCACCAGTTGCCTCGGACGCCGAATACCCACGCGGATCCGTAGTCGATGCGTTGGCGGAAGCGCGCGTAGTTCGGCGTATTGGGCCCGTAAACCTTTGAATCTTCGAATTGATTGGCGACGTTTCGCATGTTGGCAAAGAGGGTGTAATTCCGGTGCATTTTGTACTCCCCGGTGAGATCAATGTAGAGGCGCTTGGCGCTCCAGTTGTAAGTGTTCGGGTCAATGCTGCGCCCGGCGGCAGCAGGGCCGCCGCGATTCATGCCGCGGTAGTTCCAATTGACCTTCAGGAGGTATTTAGGCCGCGTGAGACTGATGCCCCATGCGCCCGAACGCGGGACGTAGCCGGCGAAATTCGCGGCCGCCGTGTCGCCGGTGGCGCGTTGCGCGCTGGCGTTGGCGAAGACCTGAACGCCTTGGGCCCACGCGGGCAGGAACGTAAGGGCCTGTTTGTAATCGAACTCCAGACCGGTCATCCGGACCGGCGATGACAGGTTGAAGTTGGTCGCGACGTTGTAATTGCCGTACACGCTGGGATCGAGATTGTTGAGCGCGAGGAATTCGGGGGTAGCCGCGAGGACCGTGCTACCGAAGAAGTTCGTGAAGTCCCGACGGAAGCCACCGATCGAAATCTGGCCGACGCGATCGAAGTAGTATTCGACGCGCAGTTTGTAGGTGCGCGCGCTCCAAGCCTTGATGCCCGGATTGTTGACGGAGATGACATTGGTAGAACTGGGCAACTGCGTCGTATCGGGAAGGGTGCTGCCTCCCGCATACTGGCTGAAATCAGGACGGCCCACCGACCAGTAGTACGCGCCGCGCAGCACGAGGTCCTCGAGCAGGCGGTAGCTCGCGTTGAGGTTGGGAAACAGGCGAAGGTATTCCTTTTCGGCAATCTGCCCGCGCGAGATATAGGTGAGCTGGGAGTACGGCAGGCCTGCAGTCGTGGGAACGATGAGGGCCGGAATCGGGTTGCCTTGCGGGTTCCTGAGAAGGCTGCCATTGGCGTCGCGCTGGTAGATCACCTGCCCCTGGGCATCGCGCTGAAAGGCCCGGGTCGGGTCGGTGAGCGGACCCGCTCCCTTGACGTTGGTCTGTTCCGCGCGCAAACCGCCCGTGAACTGGAGGCGGCGCTGGAAGAACGCAATGTCGCCGCGGAGATAGGCCGACGAGGTGGTCTCACGGGCGTAGCGTTCGGTGCTGACTTTCGACCGGTAGGCCGAATCATCGTTGATTCTGAAATACTCGGGGTGAGCCTTATAGAGGGAGTAGTATTCGTGGTTGTCGATCCACTGGATACGCGGGAATCCATACGGACCGAACCGCTGCGAAAAGGCCTCATCGAGCACTACGCCGGCCGAATCATCGTTGCCGACAGGGGTAGTGCTGGCGCGGCCATCAGCGCCGACAAAGGTCCAGGGCGTGGTGCCTCCGGTGCGATCCCGCACGTTTTCCCTAATATCAATCCCGCCTTTCAACGTAAAGGGCACCCCTCCCACCGTGAAATCGCGCCGCAGGTTGGCGTAGGCACTGCGCTTCAGATCGATGAGGTCGTAGGGATGGTCGTCGGAACTGACTAGCGAATAGTTATCGAGTTTGTAGGGGTCGACCGCGGCGCCTTTGTCATCCGTGACGGTGATCGTGTTGGGTCGAAGGTAGAAGATGTCGGAAAACGACACTGTAACGCCGGTGCGTCGGGCCTGAGCCGCACCGAATAATCCCTTGTCGATGTCGCGAATGTGCAGGCTGCAGCGCGACCATCCGGCGCCGGCTTCTGCCTTCCAGATGGGGCCGTCATGCCGCCAAGTGAGCGTAGGGGTACCCGTGGTAGAGAACCAAGTCTGGGCACCACTTTCAACGCGGACCTCTCCAAAGCCTCCCGGCGCTCCTTTGGTATAGGTTGGGCCCCAGTCGCCCGGCAGGACGCGGTTTACAAGAAAGGTCAAGGTGCGCGGGTTGTGAAGCACACCGATCCAACTCCAGTTGAAAGCCAGCGAGAGCGTGTCGATAGGCGTGACCTTGAAATCTGCAGTGAACCCAAACGAGGCTGTAGGATTATCGCGGGTGCTATCGCGGACGGCGAAATTGCTCAGATAAGGTTTGTCCGGAGTCGTGTCGGGCAAGCCGGTGGTCGCAGTCGCGGCCACGTTGGTCGCGAAACCGTTGCCGCGCCAGGTGCTGATGGCAACGTCCTCGTAACTGTACTGGTGGGGAATCGCGTTGCCGGAAAGGGTGAAGCCGAACCGTTTGTTTACCGGAATCACGGCTGAGAAATTACCACCCGCGGTGACTTTACGCATGGGCTCGTTGAACGGCCCCGCGGTGCGGTTGAAATGCCGATCGCCATCCTTCATCATCATGAAACCGCTGGCGGTAAGGGAGGGTTTGGAGCGTTCAAAGGCGCTGCGCGGGACCATATTCACGGAGCCGGCCAGAGCGTAACCGGGGGATTCCGGTGTGGGAGAGTCATTCTTCTCGATTCGGGCGATATTGTTGACGGAAAATTGGTCGAGAGTGGTAACGCGGGCAGTGCCGTTCGAACTGGCGAGATCGAAACCGCCGACGGTGATGGGCACGTTGTTGGCAGGCACCCCGTTCATGGACACCGAGCGCGCTTCGCCGGCGCTGTAATTCATGGTGATGCCAGGAAGAAACTTCAGCACTTCGCCCGGGGTTCCGTCTACCACAGTGCCGAATTCGTCGGCCGCCACCACAGTCATGATATTGCGGGCGAAGCGCTGGGTGTTGATCGCGATGGCGGCACCGTCCATTTCCTTCGTTGTCGCCACCACGAACTTGTCGAGTTTCAGCGGGTCGTCAGCCGCGGCGGCCGTGGCAGCTGAGGGAGTACGGGCCAACAGGTTGATATTCTGTTGCGCCACTTGTCCCGCGGTGACACGCACAAGGGCGGTCTGCGTTTGCAGGCCGGTGAAGAAAACTTTCACGCGCGCCTCGCCTGCTGGAATGTTAGTCAGTCGGAACTGGCCGGAAGAATCGGTAAAGGCTTCCTGCGCGGTACCCTCGAGTGTGACGTGAGCGTTCTCGAGGAACATGCCGCGTGCAGCGTCAAACACGCGACCCTCGATCGTGCCGGTGGCGATTTGGGCCGCGGCGCGACCAGCCAGCAAAACACTGGTCGCAAGCAGGAGCAGTTGGAATAAACGGAACAGTCGAGACGTAGGTTTCATGGTTTGGGTAAGATATTTTAGGGCTGGTTCGGCGGCCCGCGGGAAACTGTTGCCGGGCCTGCAAAAAGGCGCTGTAAGTACGATGGCGGTGAAAAATTAGCTTGGCGGGGTCCTCTTTACCTTAGCAGCGGGGCAAGGACGCGCGTCCAAATGGCATACCCGGCTTCGTTCAGGTGCAGCATGTCCTGGACAAAAAGCTCGGGGCGCATGCCGCCCTTCGCATCCAGCATCGGCGTGTAAACGTCGGCGAAACCGAGGCGCGGATCCTGCCGGCACTCGGCCGCGATGATGGCGTTCGCGGTGATGATCTTGTCCTTCAGCTTTTCACGCGCGGGGCTGGGCTTGATGGCCACGTAGAGAATCCGGGTTTGCGGAAGCGCCGCGTGAATCTTGGCGCAAAACGCCCGGAAATCCGCATGGACGTTTTCCGGGGTCTTTCCGCGCGCGAGGTCGTTGTCGCCGGCGTAGACTACGATGAGGCGCGGCCGGTAGGGAATGGCGATGCGGTCCGCGTAAAATACGCTGTCGGACAGCTCGGACCCGCCAAACCCGCGGTTGATTACTCGGACATCAGGGAAATCCCTTGCGAGCGAAGTCCACTTCCGGATGGACGAACTGCCGATGAACAGGACGGCCTGAGCCGGCGGCGGCTGGACGGCGTCGGCGGCGGTGAACTGGTCGATCTCTGCCTTCCACTTCTCCGGCGCGGCGAAGACGTGATCGGAGGCGCTGAGTGCAAGGACGAGCGCCAGGCGGATAAGACCGATGGGAAGGCGGACAATCATGGCGAGGCAGCGGGTTGAAAGAGCTTCGGCAGCAGCGCCGCGAGTGAGTGGCGCCAGACTTTCCATTCGTGGGCGCCCGGGAACGTGCGCCACTCGTGGCGGATGCCGCGGCGCTGCAGGGTTTCGTGCAGACGGAGCTGACCCGGGTAGCGCGGATCCTCGGTGCCGCAGGAGAGGAAAAGTAGGCGCAGCCGCGCGTTGGCGACCTCGGGCTGCTCCAGCAACCCCGGGATTGCCGTCGCCAGATCGAAGTTCGGCTCGCTAAAGGCGCCAGAGGCGAATTCGGCGACCCACGCGAATTGATCGGGGTGCTTTAGACCGGTGAAGAACGCTTGACCGGCGCCCATCGAAAAGCCGGCAAGGGCGCGGTGCTCTGCCCCCGGGAGCACCCGGTAGTTTTGCTCGACGAGCGGAAGGATGTCCTCGAACAACTCCGTGGCGGTCGCGTCCTGGGATTCCTGGCCGAAGGGGATGGATGCGGCCTTTATCCCCGGGCGATCGGCAAAGCCGTTCGGCATCACGATGATCATCGGCACCGCGCGTCCCGCGGCGACGAGGTTGTCGAGGATGACGCCGGCGCGCCCCGCATCGCTCCAGCTGCTTTCGAGTCCGCTGGCGCCGTGGCGCAGGTAGAGGACGGGAAATCGTTTCGCCGGTTCGCGGTCGTAGGCGGCCGGGACGTGGATGAAGACCCGACGGGTGATGCCCAGCACGGCCGATGGGTAGGTGCGGATATGCAGGGTGCCACTCGGGACAGCCTGGCGC
>JBEGJD010000440.1:0-4914 GCA_041184765.1 Verrucomicrobiota bacterium
AGCGTGTGGAAGGTGTACTCGAAGTTCTTCCGGATCTGTTCGAACGTCACTTGGAACTGCCGGAGCGAGGTCTGGTTGATCTCGTCGATCGCCTTGATGAGCTCGGCCTTCGCGGTGTTCAGGTCGGAGACTTGGCCGGTGAGAAAGTCGTGGCGCTGCTTGAGCTCGGCGTACTCCTCGATGGCGACGAGGTTCACCGCGCCCAGTCCGCCCACTCGCTGCCGCAGGGCCTCAACCTCGGCCTTCACGGCGGTCCAATCGGTCGAATCCAGTGCCGCCAAGTCCTTCTCGGTGGGCTCACCGCGTGGCTCCTTGCGACGGCGACGGCGCCGCGGGGCGGCCTCGGTCGCCTCACCTTCCGCCGGCATCGCCGCGGCGGGGTTAGGTTCGCCACCCTCTTCGTCTTCCTCGTCGAGATCGAGGGTCTTCATCCCCTCCGGCTCATCCTCCGCGCGCCAGAGTTGCATCCGCCAGTCGACGGTGCCGATGGCGGTCTGGAACTCACGCATCGCCTCCTCGGCGAGGAACTCCACGCGCTGGCGCGTTTCCGCCAGCCGCACTTCATGGGTGCTCAATTCCTGGAAGGCACGCTCTGACTCCTGCCGTACGGCTTGCTGCGCCGACTCAAGTTCCGAGATGCCGCGCTCGGCCTCGGCCAGCTCGCGCCGCGCCGACTCCACCTGCCCTTGGGAAACCTGCAGGGTCTCGGCGAGCGCCGCGGCCCGCTCACGCTGCACGGCGGCCTCGTGACCGAGTTGGGTAACCTGCTCCGTCCACGACTCGATCTCCAGCTGACGTTGCACGAGCAGTTCGTTCAGCTGGAACCGACGGCGCTGCATCTCGCCGAGACCGCGGTCGATGACTTCGACCTTCTGACGCCTCTCGGCGAGCTCGAGGCGGGCCTGCGCGAGCGTCTCGCGCTTCAGATCGCGATCCGTACGCACCTCGGTGATCCGCGTCTCAAGCCGGCGGATGTCCTCGCGCCGCGCGGCGGCGGCGGCCTCGGCCTCGGCCAAGCCCGCCTGCGCCTTCTCCCACCGGGCATGCGCCTCGTTGCGCGCCTGCTCGAGAGCGGTGAGCTCGGCCTCCATCCGGGTCAGTTTTCCGCCGACGTCGTCGGCGTTACGCCGCGCACCGCGCTCCTCCGCCTGCACTGAGGCGAGAGCCTGCGTGGCGGCGAGCACGTCGGCCCGGCGCTGCTCGACGACCTGCTCGGCCTCGGTCAGCCGCGCGGTGAGCGCGTCGATCGCCGCCTTCTGCTCGTCGTGGACCTTCTGGTCATCGGCCAGCAGGCGCGACGTTTCGCGCAGGTCGATCTCGCGCTGGACAATGCTCTGGGCCGAGCGGCGGTTGCTATGATGGCCGCCGAAGACCAGGCCACGACGATCCACCAGATCACCCTTGCGCGTCGCGACGGCGAGAAACGGAAACGCGGGATTGGCCTTCCAGAACTCAAGGAAAGCCCCGAGATCCTCCGCGATGTAGGACTCACGCAGCACACCGAGCGCCGGATGAGCCGGATCGACTTCGCCCAGCGCGGAAACCGCCGGCACCAGCCCTGGCGGCAGCTCATGGAAACCCTCGGTGCGGAGCCCCATCTCGGTGACACGCAACACCGCGGCACCGATCTGCTCGGTCTCCAGTTGAGCCAAAATTCGTAGTGCGGTGCCGAGCTCGGCCACGCTGATCGCCTCGGCGGCGGAGCCAAGGATCGCCTCGACCGCCTTGCCGAAATCCGCCTTCACCGAAAGCCCATGGGTGATGGGCACCACCTTCGCGCCAGCGAGCGCAGTGTCCAACCGGCCCTGCAACACGGCCTTCGCGCCCTCGCCGAATCCTTCCCACTTTTCCTGCAACTGCTGCAGGAGCCGCAGTCGCGCGGTGCGCTGGGCCAGCTGACGATCAATCTCCTGCAGCCGGCGCTGGGAATCGCGGAACTCGCGGGTGAGATCGGTGACCGCCTGCTGCGCCGCGGCGCTCTCGTCGTTGGCGCGGGCGCGGCCCGCAAGGGCCTCCTCCACGCGGGCGATCGCCTCGGCGGCGAGCTGCTCCGCGGCTTCGCGCTGGGCGCGGACTCCGGTGAGTTCCTGCGCGAGCAGGTCGTGCTTATGGACGCTGGTCTTCTGGTCGACCTCGTAGCCTGAGCAATCGGCGCGGAGTCGCGCGACCGTGCTTTCCATCTGCAGCAGCTCAAACTTGGCCTGGTTGAGCTCCTGTTCCAGCCGAGAGAGTTCGCCCTCGGTGATGCCCAGCTCACGGTTGCGCTGCTGGAAGGCGGCGTCGCTGCCGCCGAGCAGTTCCAATTGCTGCTGCTTGTCCTGCGCACCGGTGTCGGCCTGGGCCGCGACCTCGCGCAACTGCATTTCCAACTCATCGATGCTACCGCGGGAGGAGGCCAGGCGGTCCTCAAGACCGGCGCGTTTGATCTCGGCGAGATTGGAACCGTTCTCCGCGGCCTCACGCTGCGAGCGCACATCGAAGACCGCTTGCTGCGCGTCCTGGACGCGCTGCCCCAGACGGCCCCGCAAAGCCCGACGCTCGGCGAGCGCGTTTTCCTGGGCGTCGAGCCCAGCGCGGCGTTCGTCAGCGGAGGCGCGCAGTCCGGTCACCCGGCTCTCGAGGTCGGCGAGAGTCGCGGCCAGTTCGGAGTGCTGACGCCCGCTCCAGGCGAGCGCGAGGTGCCGCAGCCGGTGGCTGAGACGCTTGTAACGCATCGCCTTGGCGGCCTGCCGGCGAAGGCTGCCGATCTGACGGGAAACCTCCCCGATCACGTCGGCCACGCGGGCGAGATTTTGATCCGTCAGCGAGAGCTTTTGCAGCGCCTCGCGCCGCTGCGATTTGTACTTGGTGATGCCGGCCGCCTCTTCGAACACCGCACGGCGCTCCTCCGGCTTGGACGACAGGATCTGGTCGATCTGGCCCTGCGCCATGATCGAGTAGCTCGTCCGACCCACGCCGGTATCCATGAAGAGCTTCTGGATGTCTTTGAGCCGGCAAGGCTGGCCGTTGAAGGCGTACTCGCTCTGGCCGTCGCGGTGCACGCGGCGCGTGATCTCGATCTCGTGGAATTCGCTGCCCAGCTGTTTCTCGCACTCGGTGAGCAACAGGGAAACCTCGCAGATCTGCGCCGGCTTGCGGGTGTCGGCGCCCTCGAAAATGACGTCCTGCATCTTGCCGCCGCGCAGGGCCTTCGCGCTCTGCTCGCCCAGCACCCAGCGGATGGAGTCCGCGATGTTGGACTTGCCGCAACCATTGGGACCGACAACAGCGGTCACGCCGGGCTCAAACTTAAGGGTGGTGGGATCCGCGAAGCTTTTGAACCCGTGCAGCTTGAGCGCCTTGAGATACATGCGGTGGAAAGAAGTCGGGATTGAAGACCCGGTCCTTGCTCCCGCAATGGAAAACCAGCGCGAACGCGCCTTGTCCCGCCAACATTCGGGCTCGCCTCACCAAAGTCGCGCCGCTGCGCTCCGCGCCACCCCATGAAAGCGCTCCGAATCCTCCCCGCCTCCCTTCTATTCGCGACGTTCTCCGCCGCCACCCTACCCGCCGCGCCGGTCCTGCCGGGTGTCGGAGCGGCGATGCAAGAAATGGTGGCCCGCCGCGAGATCGCCGGCGCGGTGACGATGGTGGTAACCGCCAACCAGGTTCTTCACCGGGAGGCGAATGGGCTCGCCGACCTCGCGGCCGGAAAGCCGATGCCGGCTGACGCGCTGTTCTGGATCGCCTCGATGACCAAGCCCGTCACCGGCGCGGCGATCCTCATACTGCAGGACGAAGGCCGCCTCTCCGTTGGGGATCCCGTCGCGAAATACCTGCCGGAATTCGCCTGGTTGAAGACGCCCTCGGGCCGACCCGCAAACCTTACCCTCACGCAAATCCTTTCCCACACCTCGGGCCTCGGAGAGGCCTCGGGGCCCGCCGCTCTGAAAGCGCGGACCCTCGCGGAACTCGCACCCCTCTGGCTCGCGGCGCGGATGCAATTCGAACCGGGCGCACAGTGGAAATATTGCCAGTCGGGGATCAACCTCGCGGGACGCATCGTCGAGGTCGTGAGCGGCAAGCCCTTCGACGTCTTCGTGCGCGAGCGCATCTTCGAACCGCTGGGCATGAAGGACACCACTTTCTACCCCGACGCCAATCAACGCGCCCGGATCGCGACAGCCTACGCGCGAAAGAAGGAGAACGGAGCCCTCGAACCCGCCCCGGCCCGGGCGGAGTACGGCCGCGCGGACGGTCCCCCGCTGGGCAACGGCGGCCTTTTCTCGACGGCCGAAGACTACGCCCGCTTTTGCCAGCTGTTGCTCGGCGGCGGCATGATTGAGGGCAAACGCGTGCTCAGCGCCAAGGCCGTGCAGGCGTTGTCGTCGGTCGTCACCGGCGATCTCCCCACGGGATTCTTCCAGAACGAGACCTTCGGCAAACACGGCGCCAACTACGGCTGGGGCATCGGAACCTGCGTCCTTAAGACGCCGCACGCCGGCGCCGCCGAGGTGCTTTCGCCCGGATCGTACGGTCACGGTGGAGCCTGGGGCACGCAGGCGTGGATCGATCCAGCCAAGGGCGTGGCATACGTCCTCATGGTGCAGCGCGCGAACTTCCCCAACAGCGACGCGAGCGAAGTACGGGTGGCGTTCCAACGCGCCGCGGCCGCCGCCCTCCGGCGCTGACCCCGGGGCTTAGCGCGTCCAGCGGACGTCGAGCAGCCAGCCGCGAAAGTGTTCGCCCGTGGTATGGCCGAAAGGGTTGTTGCCGAGCCGCTCCTGCCCCCAGGGAAATTCGTAACCGGTCGTCTTGGTGCGAAAGACCTCCACACCGTCGATTTTTAACACGGCCTCACCCTGCGCCTCGTGACCGTAGGCCGCCGGGTTGAAAGAAGGCAGGCTGAACTCGATCTCGTGTCCGCGTGGATTG
>JBEGJD010000441.1:0-5764 GCA_041184765.1 Verrucomicrobiota bacterium
GGGCCATTTCACCACGGAGAACACGGAGCCACGGAGCACGAAGGATCTGGAAATCAGGAACTCAGGACGTCGGCAGAGTCCGGATGCCTTGCGTCCGCAAATTCCGGACCGAAGCTCATCAAGAAACGCGTGCGATGTAGCCGAGGGTGCCTGCCTCGGATCGTCGGAAATCACTTCCGCTAACTCGCCTCTCTGTCCCTCACTTCGCGCCCCGCGAAGCAGGGTAATTCCTCCCTCCCAGCGAGGCGCAGCGCTGAAGATGCTTCGGTTGTGGCGAAGCCGTGCTGGGCTCTTCGAGCCTTCCGAGTGTTCCGTGGACCGACCGCCTCGATCGGTTTCGGAGGTTGGGTGTTTCGTCGTTACTCCCCTTCTCAATCCACTTTTCGCGTGTTTCCCGCGCGTTCGTCGGCCAACGATCCTCTAAACTCCCCGAGACCGCCATGAACCGACGCCGTTTCCTCACCCGCGCTGCCGCCGGCGCCACCCTGCCGCTCGCCTCCGGAAAGATGATCGCGGCCGACGCCACCCCTGACGCGTCTGGCATAACGGCCGACAGCGTCGCCGCCGCGGAACGCCTGGCCGCGGTGGAGTTCACGGCCGAGCAGCGTGCACCCCTTGCGAAGGATCTCGCTTCCCGCGCCGCGGGCTACCGCGAAGTCCGCCGCAATCCATTGCCCAACTCCGTCGCACCCGCCCTCAGCCTGCACCTGCGTGCTTCCCCGGATGGTGCGGCTTCCGTGGCTCCGATACCGCCCGCCTGGATACCTCCCGAAACCTCGCGTCCCGCATCCTCCGAGGACCTCGCCTTTCTCCCGGTCACCGCCCTCGCCTCCCTGCTCCGCGCGAGAAAAGTCACGTCCCGCGAGCTCACGGAACTTTTTCTCGAGCGCCTGCGGCGTCTCGACCCCGTGCTGGAAGCGGTGGTGACGCTCACTCCGGAGCGTGCCCTCCGCCAGGCCGACGCTGCCGACGCCGAGTTGCGTGCGGGAAAATGGCGCGGTCCGCTGCACGGCGTGCCCTGGGGCGCGAAGGACCTTCTGGCCGTCCGCGGCTATCCGACCACCTGGGGGGCGCGCCCCTTCCGCGAACAGACATTCGACACCGACGCGGAGGTCGTGCGACGCCTCGACGCCGCCGGAGCCGTGCTGGTGGCCAAGCTCTCGCTCGGCGCCCTCGCCTACGGCGCCGACTGGTTTGGAGGCCGCACCAAGTGCCCTTGGAACATCGCGCTCCCATCGTCCGGATCCTCCGCAGGTTCCTGCGCGGCGGTTTCAGCCGGGCTGGTGCCGTTTGCAATCGGTTCGGAAACACTCGGTTCGATCGTCTCCCCGTGCACACGGAACGCCGTCACCGGACTGCGCCCGACCTACGGGCGCGTGAGCCGCGCGGGCGCGATGGCGCTGGCCTGGTCGATGGACAAGATCGGCCCGATCGCGCGCACGGTGGAGGATTGCGCGCTGGTTTTCGCGGCGATCCACGGAGCCGACCCGGCGGACCCAACCGCCACCGAGGCATCGTTTGTCTGGAGCCCGACTCCCTCGCTGCGCGGCCGCCGCGTGGGCTTCGTGGAGGCGCAGTTTGCCGCAGAGAGTGAATGGCGCGACGCGCATCGCGGGGCACTGGAGACCCTACGCGGTCTCGGAGCCGAGTTGGTGCCGGTCGAGATGCCCAAGGTCCCCGGCCGCGTGGTGAGTACCATCCTCAGCGCCGAGGCCGCCGCGGCGTTCTCCGACCTGACACTTTCGGGAGAAATCGACGACATCCTCGCGCCGCGCCCAAGCAATTGGGCAAAGTCCATGCGCGAGTCGCGGTTCATTCCCGCCGTGGAATACATCCAGGCGAACCGCGTGCGCACCGGGCTCATCCGCGAGACGGAAGACCTTTTCGCGCGCCACCGTCTGGATGCGTGGGTCACGCCGTCGTTCGGCGACCAACTTTCGCTCACCAACGCGACGGGGCACCCCGCGGTGTGCGTGCCCGCCGGATTCGCTCCGTTGAAGGACCAACCGGCGGATTCCCCGCGCCGCAACGCGACCGCGATCACGTTCCACGCCGCGCTGTTCGCCGACGACCGCGCGCTGGCGGTCGCGCACGCGTTTCAGCAGGCGACTCGCTGGCACGACCGGCGTCCGCCCGTGATCTGAGCCGCCCAGCGCCCGGCCTTGCGCCGAAGCGGGCGATCGCGAGGCTGGGCCGCGATGAAACACCCCTTCTCCGCCCCGCTGCTGCTCCTGGCCCTCGCCACCTCCGCCTTCGCCGCGGATGAAGGCTTCCGACCGCTCTTCAACGGCCGCGACCTGCAGGGCTGGGACGCCGACCCCGCGCTGTGGCGCGTCGTCGATGGCGTGATCGTGGGCGTGAGCGAACCCGGCAAGCCGGCGACCAACTCTTTCCTGATCTGGAACGGCACGCTGCGGGATTTCGAGCTGCGTGTGACCATCCGTGTAATCGGCGACAACAACTCCGGCGTGCAGTACCGCAGCCGGCGCCGGCCCGAGATCACGCCGTGGACCATCTCCGGTTACCAATGCGACGTGCACCCCGTGGAGGTCCACACGGCGATGACCTACGAGGAGCGCGGCCGAGGCATCTTCGGCTACAACGGAATGGACGTGGTGATGGATCCGGACGGCCAGCGCTGGCAGGTTGGCGAGCGTCCGCCCGTGCCCGCGGACCTTTCACAGTGGAACGAGTTCACGGTCATCGCGCGCGGCAACCGCCTCGAGCACCGGCTGAACGGCCGCGTCACATCGGTGTTCATCGATCACGATGAGAAGAACCGCGCCCTAGAGGGTCTGCTGGCGATCCAGCTCCACGCCGGCGCGCCGCACCGCACCGAAGTGCGGAGTATTCTGCTCAAGGAGCTCACCACCACGGCGCCCGAGGCGTTCGACGCCTCCCGTCTCCCCGCCGGCGCGCGGAAAATCGAGAAGCCGAAGGTCGTGAGCGCGCAAGGGAAGACTCCCCCGCCGCCGAAGAAGAAATAAGTTACCCGGCTTCGGGCACCGCGCCGGCGCATTCGTTGGCCGAGCCGCCCGGTCGCTTCCCTCCCTCCAGGATGCTCATGCTCCGCACCCTCCTTCTTCTGACCCTCGTCGTCGTTTCCGGGCGCTCCGCGGAAACAACCCCTCCCGCCACTACTCCCAAGCCGCGCGTGATCGTTCTCACCGACATCGAGAACGAGCCCGATGACGCGATGTCCCTCGTGCGGTTCCTCGTCTATTCCAACCAATGGGACACCGAGGGCCTCGTCGCGACCACGTCGGTGCACCAACCCGACCGCACCGCCGCATGGCGTATCCGCGAGATCGTGGCCGCCTACGGCCAGGTGCGGGACAATCTCGAGCTGCACGAGCGGGGGTTTCCGCCCGAGGCCGACCTGCAGCGCGTCGTGGCCGAGGGCCGGCCGGAATTCGGGATGAACGCCGTCGGCATCGGCAAGGACTCCACCGGGTCGGAGCTGATCATCGCGGCCGCGAACCGCGCCGATCCCCGCCCGCTTTGGGTCTGCGTGTGGGGCGGCCCGAACGTCCTCGCGCAGGCGTTATGGAAAATCCGCGCGACCCGTCCTCCCGCGGAGCTCGCCCGCCTCGTGTCCCGGCTGCGGGTCTACGCGATTTCGGATCAGGATGACTCCGGGCCGTGGCTACGGCGGGAATTCCCCGGGCTGTTCTACATCGCAAGCCCGGGCCTCCACGCGGGCGGCGCCTATCACGCGGCAACCTGGAGCGGCATCGGCGGCGATCGCTTCCACGGACGTTTCGCGGGCGCGGACTTCTCCCTCGTCGATAATCCCTGGCTCGACCGTCACGTCCGCTCCAGGGGCCCGCTCGGCGCGAAATACCCGCGCATCGAGTATCTGATGGAAGGCGACACCCCGAGTTTCCTGAACCTCATCGCCAACGGCCTGGCCGAACCCGAACGTCCGGATTGGGGCGGCTGGGGCGGACGCTACGAACTCTACACCCCCCGTACGCGCAAATGGTTCGCTGCGCCCGAAACGCGGCCGTTCTGGACCGACGCTCAGGACGAGGTGCTCGGCGTCGACGGCAACTGGCACGACACCAATCACGCGACCATCTGGCGCTGGCGCGTCGCGTGTCAGAACGATTTCGCGTCGCGGATGGACTGGACCGTGAAGCCGAGGAATGAGGCGAACCATCCGCCGATCGCCCGCCTAGCGCACGCGGATCGGCTTGAAGCCAAACCCGGCGCGCGGATCGAGTTGAGTGCCGACGGCTCCTCCGACCCCGACGGCGACGCGCTCTCCTACGAATGGTTCTGCTACGGGGAGGCCGGCACATTCACGACCTCCTCCGCGCGGACCGGGCAGCCGGTCGTCATCAACGATTACAACCGGCCGAAGGCGTGGTTCGAGGTGCCGGTCAAGCGGGTGCTGCGCAACGGCACCCTGCACATCCTCCTCGCCGTGACCGACCACGGCACGCCGCGCCTCACGCGCTACCGCCGTGTGATCGTCGACGTGAAACCCTGACGCGTGATCTCCCCATGAAACCCGCACGCCACCCCCTCCGGCGGGCCTTGCTGCCCGTTTTAACCCTAGCGCTGCTGCTCGCGCGGCTGCCGGCCGCCGACTCCGCCTCGCTCGGTTTCGATGCCGCGGTGCTCGCCGGCTTCGACCGCTCGGTAGCCGAGGCGATTGAACGACGTCAGATCTCCGGGGCCGTGACGCTGATCGCCCGCCGCGGAGAGATCGCCCACCTGAGCGTGCAGGGGTACGCCGACCTCGAGACGCGCCGGCCGATGGCGCGCGACAGCATCTTCCGCCTGGCCTCGATGACCAAGCCGATCGCCTCGCTCGCCTTGTTGCTGCTGTGCGAGGACGGCCGCTGCCACCCGAACGATCCCGTGAGCCGCTACCTGCCCGAATTCGCCGAAGCGGAGGTGCTCACCAGCCAGGAAACCATCGATGGCATCCGCATGGTGCGTAGCCGGCCTGCAAGAAACCCCATCCTGTTGCGCCACGTGCTGACGCACACCGCCGGGCATGCCACCCAGTACGGCGGAACGCTCGGCGACCTGTATCTCGCGATCGCCAAGGATCAGGAAAAGGCGGACCTGGCCGAGTTCTGCCGCCGGCTCGCGCGGCTGCCGCTCCAACACGAGCCCGGCGAAGGCTGGATTTACGGCCCCAGCATCCTGGTCGTCAGCCGCCTCGTGGAGGCGATCAGCGGCCAGCCTTTCCCCGAGTTTCTGGAGCGACGGATCTTTCGTCCGCTCGGGATGAAGGATACGAAGTTCTTTCTGACCGAGGCGGACGCCAGCCGCTTCACGACCTACTATGGGCCGGATGGGAGCGGCGGGCTGAAGGTGCTCGATCCGGGTTCGAAGGAGAGCCCGAAGGTTTCGGGTCCGAAGACCTTCTTCAGCGGTTCGGGCGGACTGCATTCCACGGCGGACGATTACCTCGCCTTCTGCCAGATGGTGCTACGGGACGGCGTCCACCGGGGCGTCCGCGTCGCATCCCGCGAAATCATCGCGCTGATGAAGACCGACCAGATCGCCCCGCAACTGGAGGCTTCGCGGCTTCTCGGGGACGACTTTGCGACCAACGGGTTCACGTTCGGTTACCAGATCAAGCGGCGCGACGCCGGCCCCGATCCGCTTCCCGCGGGTTCGCTCAACTGGGCGGGCGCGACGGGACCGCGCTTCTTCATCGATCCCGCGGACGACGTGGTGGCGATCTTCCTCGTGCAGCTCCCCCTGAGGGAGCCCCTCAAGCCGAGGGAGGAATTCCGCACCG
>JBEGJD010000442.1:0-5885 GCA_041184765.1 Verrucomicrobiota bacterium
GTGATCTCGGTGGTCGGCCTTTTGCAGGCGCTCGTCGCCTCCGCGCTCTGGCCCCAGCTCTGGTTCTGAGCCAGCGACCGTCGCGCTGAGCCGCGACCCGCCTGGTCGCGCGGCAAAACGATTTGCGCGGGCCAACGCCCCGCCTACGGTGCCGCCAATGAGCGACTTTGTGGCGGCGGGCCGGATCACCGAGGCCAGGCGGGCGCTGGACCGCGTGCGCGAGAACATGCGAGCCACCATCCGCGGCAAGGACGACGTGATCGACCACGTCCTCGTGTGCCTCGCGGCCGGCGGGCACCTGCTGCTCGAGGATCTGCCCGGCGTGGGCAAGACCACCCTCGCTTACTCGCTCGCCCGTTCCCTCGACTGCTCGTTTTCGCGCATCCAGTTCACCAGCGACCTCCTGCCGGGCGACGTCACCGGCGTCGCGATCTACGATGAGACGACGCGCGAGTTCCTGTTCAAAAAGGGACCGGTCTTCGCGAACATTGTCCTGGCCGACGAAATCAATCGCACGACGCCGAAGACCCAGTCGGCCCTCCTCGAGGTGATGGACCGGGCGCGCGTCACGGTCGACGGCGAGCCGCATCCGGTGGGCGCGCCGTTCATGGTGTTCGCGACGCAGAATCCCGTCGACTACGAGGGCACGTTCCCGCTGCCGGAGAGCCAGATGGACCGGTTTCTCATGCGGCTGCGCATGGGTTACCCGGGCGCCGACGACGAACGCGAGATTTTGCGCCGCGCGCTCGGCGGCTACGACGCGATCTCGGTCAACCCGGTGCTCACGCGTTCCGAGGTCGTGGCTTTGCAGGCGCTCGTGCCGCAGGTGTTCGTGGAGGACAGCGTCATCGACTTCATCCTCCGCATCGTGGCCGCCACCCGGACGGAGACGGAATTCCGGTGCGGCGTGAGTGTGCGCGGCAGTCTCGCCCTGCGCGCCGCGGCGCAGGCCCGGGCGCTCGCGCGTGGGCGCGACTTCGTGGTGCCGGAGGATGTGAGCTCCCTCGTCGAACCCGTGCTCGCCCATCGTCTTTCGCCCGCACGTCAGACCAGCGACGCGCTGGAGGAACGGCGCGCGGTGGCGGCGGCGCTCAAGCGTCTGGTGGCTGCGATTCCGGCCCCGGCCTGATCCATCCGGCGATGGCCATGGCGGTAGATCGCGATCCGATCGCGCCGGGCACTGCGGCCGGGCGCGAGGTCGTCAGCGGCTGGGCTGGCACCGGAGGGGAGGAGAAACGCGCGCCGTTCACCTGGAACGCCCTGCTCTGGTCGATGGTTTGCCCGCGCCGCGGCCATCGTCTGCTCCCGACGGTCTCGGGCACGCTGTTGATCGCCGTGGCCTTCGGCATCGGCGCCGCGGCCTACAATTCCTCCAACAACATCCTCTTCATCACGCTGTCGCTGCTGCTGTCGTGCCTGTTGTTCAGCGGCCTGCTCTCGTGGATGAACCTGCGGCGGGTCCTTTGGCGACTGCGCGTCGCGGGTCCGCTGCGGGCCGGGCACGACGCGGTCGTGACGGCGGAGCTGAAGAACGGCCGGCGGGTCCTTCCCGCCTACGGGCTCTGGTTGGATTTCTCGGCGCGTTCCGTCGACGACGAGGGCAAAGGGGCGGAGTCGACCTTCACCGCGCGCGCGGCCGACATCCGCGCCGCGCTGGCCGCGGCGGAGCGAGGGGAGCGCCGTGCGCGACTACCCCTGGCGGACCGAATCGCGCCCAAGGGACAGGCGGCGGTGGACTGGATCGTGCGGCCGGAGCGACGCGGACTTCTGCGGATCGAGCTGGCCGGGGTGGCCTCGCTGTTTCCGTTCGGATTTCTCCGGAAGGATGTCGGAGTGGGGCAGCGGGTGGAGGCCGTGGTTTGGCCGGCGCCGGTGGAGTACCGCCGCTGGGGTACTCCCGGGGCGAAACGGCGCGGGGAAGGGAAACGCGAGCGGCGGGCCGGCGGCGGTTCCGACCTGCTGGCGCTGCGTCGTTACGCGCCCGGCGACTCGCACCGGTTGGTGCACTGGAAAGCGAGCGCGCGCTCGGGTACCCTGCTCGTGCGGCAATTCTCGGCGGAGAGCTCCGAGGGGTGTTCACTTTGGATTCGCACGGACCGTGAAGTTTGGCCGGAGCCGGAGCGCTTCGAGCTGCTGGTCAGGTTCGCCGCGACCTACGCGGAGGACCTTTTCCGGCAGGGGCGGCTGCGTGCCGTCGCGATCGGCCGGGAGGCGCTCCGGCCCGTGCGTGGCGTGCGGGACCTGGAGGATCTGCTGGACCGTCTGGCGCTGGTGAATCCCTCCGCGGAGTCCGGCGGAGAAGCGACTCCGGAGCCGCGGACCGGTCGCGGCAGCACGGTGGTCTTCGCTCCGGAGGGGACGCATGGCGTGGCGGCGTTTGCTGAAGGGACCAAGGTGGCCTCGGCATGAAAGCGTTTGAGAAACCCGCGGTGCGCCTCACCGCCGATGAATTCCGGCTGCTGCGTTGGGGCCTGGGGGCGGTACTCAGCGTGCTGGGCTCCGCGACAGTCCTTTACATGGAAATCGAGGCGCCGGTGCTCATGGCGCTGGCTTTCGCGGCGGCGGTGGTGACGGCGCTGCGCCCCACGCTGCCGGCGCACGTGCCGCGGCTCGTCCACACGCTGGCTTTCCCCGTCATCGTGCTGCTCTTCGCGGCCGACCTCTGGCGTGGTGGTGAACTGCTGCCCGCGGTCGTGCGGCTCGGGCTGCTGCTGTTGATCTACCGCAACATTTCCTACCGGAAACGACGGGACGACCTGCAGGTGATCCTGCTCGGGTTGTTCCTCGTGATCGTGGCCGGCGTGCTGACGGTTTCGCTCACCTTCGCCGCGCATCTGCTGGTTTACGCCGCGGTCGCTCTTGTGTTCCTGCTGGTGATCACCCTCGGCGAAGCGGCGGAGGCCGCCGCGCCTTCGGAACCGCCCGGGGAGGTCCCGGCTTGGGCGCGCGCGGCGGATTGGCGGGCGTTGCGGCGGCGACTCGCGGCGGTCGCTGACTGGCGTGCGGTGGGTCTGGGCGCCGCGTTGTTCTCGGGATTGGTCGGGCTCTCGGCGCTGTTGTTTCTCGCGATCCCGCGTTTCCAATTCGAGAACAGCATGTTCATCGAGCGGTTGGTGTCGCGGAAGGCACGGTCCGGTTTCGCGGAGACCATCCAGCTGGGACAGGTGAGCGAGATCCAACTCGACTCCTCGGTGGCGCTGAGCGTCGACGTCGCCGACCAGACGCGTCTTCCGGCAATGCCCTATTGGAGGATGCTCGTGCTCGATGATTACGCGGCCGGGGTATTTCGGCAGTCGCCTGCGTTGCGCGGCCAGTTTCGCGGGGAACGCTCGGCGGCGGTGCTCCTTGGCACCGCTTCGCGCGAGGCGGGCGCGGCGGACGTTTGGACCTTCTACCTCGAGGCGGGCGTGAGCCGTTACCTTCCGTTGACGGGACCCTTCGTCGGCTTGCGATTCCGCGAGTCCGTCGCTTTCCGGCACGCTCCGGGCCCTTCGCTGGTCGCATTGCGGGACGAGCCGATGGCGATGATCGCCTACCGCGTCGAGGCGCCCCGGCAGGGCCCGTTGCTTTCGGATCCGGATTTCGCGGCCCGCTGGGCGGCGCGGGAGCCAGGTGGTTCGCGGGGTAGTCCTCCTTACATGCGACTCGCTTTGCGTGAACCCGACCGTGAGGCGCTGCGGAAGGCAGCCCTGGAGATCACAGGTGGAGCCGTGCTAGCGGCGCCGGAGTTCGCACGGCGCGCCGGGGAATGGCTGCGGCGGCGGCACGCGTATTCACTCGCCCCTTCGATCCCGCGTGGTGACGTGGACCCGGTGGTGGGCTGGCTCGTTTCCGATGGGGTCGGGCACTGTGAGCTTTTCGCGGGTTCCCTCGTCTTGTTGGCGCGTTCCGCCGGAATTCCGGCACGCGTCATCACCGGATTTCGCGGCGGCAGCTGGAACGCCTTCTCGAATAACTTCACGGTGCGGAACTCCGAGGCCCACGCGTGGGCGGAGCTCTTCGACGAGTCCGCCGGCGGCTGGCGTCGGGTGGATCCGCTGCAACCCGAATCCACGGATCAGGCGGTGGGCGGCACCGGTCCGGCCGCGGTGGTGGCGCGGATCGACCGCAGCTGGACGGCTCGTTTGGATAGCCTGCGTGTTTTCTGGTACCGGCGGATCGTGAGCTTCGACGACCGGGCGCAGGCGGAGGCGCTGCGTGCGGTAAAGGAGGTCGCCCGTGATTCCAGCCGCTGGTTGGTGGACGGACTCGCGCGCTGGGTGGAGTCCGCGCGAGGTTGGCTCGCCGAACCGTGGGATGCACGGCGTTGGGGATCAGGCCTCGGGTTAGCGGGTCTGATCGCGCTCGCGGTTTGGATGTTCCGCTCCGGCCGGTGGCGCTGGCGGAGTGGAAACCGGTGGCGGCCGGACCCGGTCCGGCGCGAGGCCGCGCGCTGGCTGGAGTATTTGCGCCGCGAAACCGGCGGTGACCTGACCAACTGGCGGGTCGCGGCGGACTTGGAGCGGCTTCGGTTCGGCGCGCCCGCGACGTGGCCGGATCCGGCCCGGACGTTTTCCGAGGCCCGCCGTGCGGTGCGGACGGCGCGACGGATCCGCCGGACTACTCCGACGGTTTGAACGGGATTTTTATTTTTCCGGAACCCGGAAGACGGCTCTCGAGCCAGGTCTGGAAAATGGCGTGGGCGACCGGGCTGGCGTAGCGACCGCCACCGGTTTCCTCACCCGGAGTGTCGCCCTCAATCGCGATGGCGATCGCGATGCGCGGGTCATCGACGGGGGCGAAGGCGATGAGCCAGGCGAAGTTGATCATGCCCTTCTCGGTCTGCTTCTGGGCGGTTCCGGTCTTGGCGGCGATGCGCAGGCCCGGGAGGGGCGCAAGGAGCTGGGGATCATCCAAAATACGGGCGGTGCCGAACGGGCGCCGCGTGACTTGCTCCATCCCCGTGAGCAGGGCCGCCCGCTGCTCCGGGGTGAGTCCGATGGGTTCGGTTTTTTGAGGCGGGCGGTTGGGGTCGTGTAGCAAGAACGGCTGCGTCCAGACCTCGTTTCGCGCCACGGACGCGGCGAAGCAGGCCATCTGCAGCGGGGTCACGTCGACGAAACCTTGGCCGATGGCGAACTGTGCCGTGTCGCCCCCCTGCCAAGCTTCCCCCGTTACGCGGCGTTTCCATTCCGGGTCAGGGATGATCATGCGGCGGGTCTCGTCGGGCAGGTCGATGCCGGTCGGACGGTCGAGGTGGAAACGGCGCGCCTCGGCGGCGAGAGCCTCGATACCGATCGTCATGCCCTGCTGATAGAAGAAGACGTTGCAGCTCTTCGTGATCGCCATCACGAGGTCGATCTCGCCGTGGGCGTGGCCGTCGTGGCAGGCGAAGGAACGGTTGCCCACGCGGAAAAAGCCGGGGCATTGCACGGTGGTGTCGGGTTTCAACACGCCGGCCCGGAAGCCGGCGATGGTGGTGAGCACCTTGAACGAGGAGCCCGGCTTGTAGGCGCCCTGCACGGCACGCTTGAACCAGGCGCCGCGGGCGGTGATGTCGGCCGCGGCGTTGGCGCCGAGCTTGGGCGAAAACGCGTTGAGATCGTAGTCGGGCTTGCTGGCGAGCACGAGCACCTCGCCGGTGTGGACGTCGAGCGCGACGGCCGCACCCGCCATTTCCGTCTCGGCGAGACGCTTCTCCGCGGCGAGCTGTAGATCGAGATCGATGGACAGGGTGAGATTGCCGCCTTGCCGCGGGTTCACCTGCGCGAGCGGGGGATTGATACGGTTGCCGGAGGGATCGACGCGGAAGATGGCGCCACCGGCCTCGCCCTGCAGGACGTCGTCGTGGCGCTTCTCGACGCCGTCGCGGCCGATGCTTCCCCGCATCTTGAAGGTGCGCAGGT
>JBEGJD010000443.1:0-5952 GCA_041184765.1 Verrucomicrobiota bacterium
AGATCCCGGGCCGCCCGAGCTTCGGGGCGTGGCTCGACTACGGCTTGGGCGCCGAGAACGAGAACCTCCCCTCGTTCGTGGTGCTGCTGACCAAGGACAAGAAGGGCCAGCCGCTGATGTCGCACCTCTGGGGCTCGGGCTTCCTGCCCGCGCGGCACCAGGGGGTGCGGTTCCGCTCGGGCGGCGACCCCGTGCTCTACCTTGGTAATCCGGCGGGCGTCTCGGCGGAGAACCGCCGCCTCGCCCTCGACCGCCTGCGCGAGCTGCACGAGCACCAATTCGCCGGCACACCCGATGCCGAGATCTCCACGCGGATTTCCAACTACGAGATGGCGTTCCGGCTGCAGACGAGCGTGCCGGAGGTGACCGACCTGAAGGACGAGCCCGCGCATGTGGTGGATTCCTACGGACCCGACGCGCGCACCCCCGGCAGCTACGCCTACAATTGCCTCCTCGCGCGGCGCCTCGCCGAGCGCGGCGTGCGTTTCATCCAGCTCTATCATCAGGACTGGGATCACCACGCCGGACTGCCCGGTGCGTTGCGCCGAGAGACCCAGCAGACCGACCAGGCGTCGGCCGCGCTCGTGGCGGACCTGAAGGCCCGCGGCATGCTCGATGACACGCTCGTCGTGTGGGGCGGCGAGTTCGGCCGCACCAATTATTGCCAGGGCATCATGACCGCCGGGAATTTCGGCCGCGACCATCACCCGCGTTGTTTTTCCATCTGGATGGCGGGCGGCGGCGTGAAGCGCGGCATCGTGCACGGCGAGACCGACGAGTACGGTTACAACGTTGTGCGCGACCCGGTGCACATCCACGACCTGCACGCGACTATCCTGCACCTCTTCGGGATCGACCACGAGCAACTCACCTACCGCTTCCAGGGCCGGCGCTACCGCCTCACCGACGTGCACGGCCACGTGGTGAAGCCTATCCTCGCCTGAGAAGCGACCGCCGCTTTCGGAAGTCAGCGGGGTTAAGTCTAGGGTTCAGGTTGAAAATCGCGGCATCTGTACGGCCAGCCTGACTTCAACCTGAACTTTCCCCGACAGCCGATCATCATCCCTTGGCACCTTCAAGGCGGTGTAGGGACATCGGTCACCATGAGCCGTGGTTGACGTTGCGCTGGCTCGCTTTCGCGCCCCACGCTGACACGACGAGACGGCCCAACGCCCGTCGCCCCACGCTCGGACATACTATCGCTTTGGAAATTCCCCGCCATTGACCATGCCCTCCCGAATTGCAGCGCCCCGGATTCCGCTCCTCGCCCTGGCGGTTGCCCTGCTCCCCGCGGCGAGCTCCGCTCAACCCGCTCCAGCGGTTCCAGCCAGTTCGTCCGCCTCACCCTCCTCAGCGGTTATGCTCTCCCCCTTCGAGGTGGTGGGCGACTCCAGCGACACCTACCAAGCGACCAACACCACCGCCCTCACCGGCACCAGCACATCCTTGGACAAGACGCCGCTCGATGCCCGCGTTCTCACCAACACCATGCTGAACGAACTCGGCGGCGGCGACGTCTACAAGCTACTCTCAGATTTCGGTGGTCTCGGCGCCATGCTCTTCACCCCGGGCTCGGAAGACCAGCGGGGCATGCAGCCGGGAGACCCGGCCCAACCGACCGGTTTGACCAGCCGGGGATTCGCCATCAGCGAGCCGCGGCGCGACGGGTTCCTGCGCTCGGCCACCGCGATGTTCAATGCCTTCGACGTCGAAAGCGCCGAGGTCATCGCCGGCTCGAACAACCTGCTCTACGGTTCCGGCGACGCCGGCGGGGTCGTCGTGATCAACTCCAAGCGCGCCCGGGTCGGCCAGAACGCGTTCAAGTACATCCTGGGCTGGGACTCCGAAGGCTCTTGGAGCCACAAGGTCGATCTCAACGCCAGCACCCGGAAGTTCGCGCTGCGGGTCAACGGCCTGCTCGGTGACGAACGCTACTACCGCCCGGTCCTCGGCCTCCACCAGGAGGGCCTCCAGTTGGCCGCCACCCTGCGGCCGTTTCCCTGGATCAACGTCTTTGCCGACTACCGCCACTACACCCGCGCCGCCATCATCAGCCAGAGCAACGCCACGGTGCGCGCCCCCAGCGGCCTGCGGCTGACGAACGGGCTCGCGATGGACAACCAGGTGACCCGCTACATCACCGGCTACGGCGGCGCCGAGTTGACCAACCACGTGATCACGCTCGTCTCGCAGGATTCCTCCTTCGGCGCCTGGCAACGCCAGCATTGGATCAACGAGGCGAAGTCCGTCACGGTCGACCTCACGCCGCGGCGCGACCTCGCGTTCCAGTTCCGGTACGGCCACGACAGCCGCGTAAACTTCACGCAAAACCCCTCGTCGTATACGATTTATCATCCGGATGCCCCGGGCAATCTCCTGACCGACGCCAACGGAGTGCTGCGCCGGATCTGGGCCTTAAATTCCTCCCTGAATCCCGCCAAGACCCACACCGGGGCCCGCGGTTACAAGCTGACGGCGGCGGGCCGCCGCGATCTCGGCCGCTGGGGCGACCACCGGCTGAACGCGTTTTTCTCCGACCAGGAGTCGTGGAGCATCGGCGGCGACAGCTACCGGTTTTACGAAACCGATGCCTCCGGCAACGTGATCCAAAACCTCGCCAATATCCGCGGCACCGAGGCCGGCCGCAACCTGATGCCCGCCGCGTGGTGGCCCGCTTTCTCGAAAAGCCTGCTGGGCGGCATCAAGTGGCCGTCCTACTCCCTCCTCCATCCCAACGGGCGATCCTACCGGCTCCAGCCCCAGCGCTATGCCGGCGCTGTCGCCCCCACGTCTGGCAATCCACTCGGTCTCTCCGGCGCGATCGACGCTGTGACCGGCCAGCCGTCCGGAAGCTTTTTCATCGATGATATCACGGAGCGCAGCCGCGGCGTCAGCCTCTCCAGTTCCTTCTGGGAGGGGCGGATCGAGACCATGGCCGGCTTCCGCTTCGAAACCGCCGACACGCTTCGCCTGACGACCAATGTCCGGCGCGGACCGATCGACTACAGCAGCCGTACCCTCGGCGCCGTCGTCGATACGCCCATCAGAGGCCTGCGCGTCTACGGCAGTTACGCCACCAACGCGAAGATCAACTTCACCGCCGAAACCGATCTCTACAACAACCCCCTGCCCCTCGGCTCCGGAGAAACCCGCGAGGCCGGGCTAAAGCTTTCCCTCTGGGATCACCGCGTCTCCGGGAACCTCACCTACTACCGGACGACCGGAAAGAACTTCGTCGGCTCCCTCGGCACCCTGCGCAACATCATCGACCCCGATGGCATCAACGGCCGCAACGGCGGCAACTCGTTCCTCTACGACAAGATGTCCGACGGACTCAGCGCCGGCATCTCCATGCGGCCCCTCAAGCCGTGGCAGATCTCGCTCAGCTTCACCCAGGCCAACGGCGCGGAGCGCAGCGACGTCAGCGCCCCCGTCTTTTACAACGACGAATTCAACACCACCACCGTCGGTGGCCAGACCGTGGTCGCGGTCCGGAATGTCGCGACCGGCGCCCTTTCTCCCCTGCTGGTGCCCGCCGACCCGCGGACCCCGTCCGGGGCCCAGGTGCCGCTCTCGCTCGCGATGATGAAGGACCGCACCAGCCCCTACTTCGCGACGCTCGATCCCGACTCCGGTCAGATCCTGAACGCCCAGAATCTCGGCCTCCGCGCGACCGGTGTCGGCACGGACCGCACCGGCCTGCCGATCTCGGGCCACCAACTCGGCTTCACGCCCCCGGCCGGCACCCTCATCGTGCGCCGCGCCGGCGAAGTCACCACCGGCTACGCGGAAAACTCCTTCAGCATCATCAATCGATTCCAAGTCCCCGACGGCCGGCTGCGCGGCCTGGTGCTCGGACTTTCCAGCGTCTACCAGGACGGCTTCCGGGCCTACATGTACACCGACGCGGCCGCCGCGGGGAAACGGAAGATCTTCTACTATCCCGACAAGTTCCTGAACAACGCCTTTGCCATCTACCCCTTCAAGGTTGGCCGACGGCTCCAGTGTTCCGTCCAGCTTAACGTCTCAAACCTGTTCGACCGGCAGAAGGTGCTGACGCTGCTCCGCAATACCACCGGCGAAATCCGGTATTTCGCCCACCAATACACCCCGCGCGGTTTCGCGCTGACCACCAACGTGGGCTTCTGACGGCGCCCTCAGGACGCCGACGGCCCGGCCCTGCCCCCAAACGCCCGTGCAGTCCCGATGGTTCACCGCTCCGCGTCGTCGCTCCGCTGAATTTCGCGGGTTACTGGCGATCCTCGCGCTCGTGCTGGCGGTGCCGGCCGCGGTCACCGGCGCGACGCCGGGAGCCCGGCTCGACGCCGAGGACCATCGTTTCCTCGAGGAACTGCAGCGCGCCTCATTCCGATTCTTCGAGGAACAGACGCACCCGCAAACCCACCTCGTAAGCGATCGCGCGTCAGCGACCGGCGGGCCCCGCAAGGGCAAGGCCAGCATCGCGTCCTCGGGCTTCGCGCTCTCCGGCTGGACGATCGCGGTGGAGCGCGGCTGGGTGACGCGCGACACCGCGCTTGGGCGTGTGCGCGCGATGCTCCGCTTCCTCGCGCGGGAGGCGCCACGGCGCCACGGCTTTTTCTACCATTTCATGGAGGCTGAATCCGGTGCGCGCGCGTGGGAGTGCGAGGTCTCGCCGATCGACACGAGCCTGTTCCTCTTCGGCGCGATCGTGGCGCGCGAGTATTTCGGCGACCCGGAGGTGACCGCACTCGTCAACGGCATCGCCGAGAGCCTCGACTGGCCGTGGATGCTGAACGGGGGTGACACCCTCGCGTCGAGCTGGCGCGACGAGACCGGCTTCTCGCGGCACCGTTGGAGCAATTACTCGGAGCATCTCGGCATGAACCTGCTCGCGCTTGGCAGCCGCACGCACCCGCTGCCGGCGGCCACTTGGAAGGCTTGGAAACGCCAACCCGCGATCACGTTTGGCGGCCGACACTTTCTCGCGGGCGCGCCGCTCTTCATTCATCAGTTTTCCCACGCCTACGTGGATTTCCGGGAGCAGCGCGACGCCTTCGCCGACTACCACCGCAACTCCGTGCTGGCCACGCTCGCTCACCGGCAGTTCTGCCTCGAGCTGGCGCCGCAGTTCCCCAGCTGGGGAGAAAAACTCTGGGGTGTAACCGCCTCCGACTCCGCTCGCGGCTACCTGGCGTGGGGCGGCCCGCCACGATCGATCGATGGCGGCGCTCTCGACGGCACGCTCGTGCCCTGCGCGGCCGCGGGCTCGCTGCCGTTCGCACCCCGCGAAGCGCTGCTCACGCTGCGCCACATGCGCGAGTCCCACGGCGCTCGCATCTGGAAGCGCTACGGCTTCGTCGACGCCTTTAACCCGGATTCCGGCTGGGTTGCCCCCGACGTGATCGGAATCGATGTGGGCATCACGCTCATCCAGGCGGAAAACGCCCGCACCGGCCATGTCTGGGCTCTTTTCATGCGCGCCCCCGAGGTGCGGAGCGGCCTCGCCAGGGCCGGCTTCGTCACGACGCGTCGCGTGCTCACCCCGGCCGAGTCCGGCAGCCTGCGCAAACTCGCTACAAGCACGTGGCGCACCCTCGCCAAAGAGGAGATCGCACCCGGGTCCGACGGACTCCAGCTCGGCGCCCTCCTCGGTGCCCACGCGCTCGGCCTCGTGCCGGAGCCGGAGGTGGAGAAATCCGCGCGGGCGTGGCTAGCCGTCGCGACCGCGCCGGCCGAAGAGGTCGCGCTTGCGCACCACGCCGCGGCCCTGGTGACGCTCCGGCAGGCGCTGCCCGCGCTCGCACCCGAAGCGACCGCGCGTCTCACCGAAATCAAGTGGAGCACCTCTCCCGTCGCCGAACGCGAACTCGGATCGGCGGCGCGACTCGCGACCTTTATCCAGATCGCCGCACGGAACCGCCCGCCCGCGGCCTGGACCGCGCTCACCCGCACGCCGGTCGCGATCGGCCC
>JBEGJD010000444.1:0-2587 GCA_041184765.1 Verrucomicrobiota bacterium
ACGATCATCGATCGCGAGGTGAAGACACCGGCGGTCGACGCCAAACCCTCGTTCCGCCTCGTGAAGCCGGGGGAGATCAAGAAGTCGCTTGATGAGCATGTGATCGGGCAGGACCACGCGAAGAAGGTCCTCTCGGTCGCGGTCTACAACCATTACAAGCGCCTGATGTTCGACGGCGCGCACGCGAAGGATTCGGCGGCGCTGGCACCGGAGTTCAACGAGGTCGAGGTGGAGAAGAGCAACATCCTGCTCGTCGGTCCCACCGGTTCGGGCAAGACGCTGCTCGCCCGCACGCTTGCGCGCATCCTCGACGTGCCTTTCGCGATTTCGGACGCCACGACTCTCACCGAGGCCGGCTATGTCGGCGAGGACGTCGAGAACGTCGTGCTCCGCCTCCTGCAGGCCGCCAACTACGACGTGAAGAAAGCCGAATGCGGCATCGTCTATATCGATGAAATCGATAAGATCGGTCGGAAGACCGAAAACGTTTCCATCACGCGCGATGTCTCCGGCGAGGGCGTGCAGCAGGCTTTGCTGAAGATTCTGGAGGGTACCGTCTGCAACGTGCCTCCGCAGGGAGGTCGCAAGCACCCGAACCAGGAATACGTTCAGATCAATACGTCGAACATCCTGTTTATCTGCGGCGGGGCTTTTGTCGGTCTCGATGGCATCGTCCAGCGCCGGCTTGGCACCCGCAGCCTCGGGTTCGCCTCGATCCGCGCCCAGCAGGAATCGTCCCTCGCTCCCGAGCAGATGATGAAGTCGCTCGCCCCCGAGGATCTGATTCGTTTCGGAATGATTCCCGAGTTTATCGGGCGACTGCCGGTGGTTTCCGTGCTCGATCAGCTGCAGGTGGCGGACCTGGAGAAGATCCTGCTCCGCACCCGCAACGCGATGGTGAAGCAGTACTCCAAGCTCTTCGCCATGGACGGCGTTCGGCTCAAGATCACGCCCGACGCGGTCAAGGCCGTCGCCCAAAAGGCCATCGAGCTCAAGACCGGCGCACGCGCTCTGCGCGCCATCATGGAGAATCTCATGCTCGAGGTGATGTACGAGCTGCCGCAGCGCGATGACGTGAGCGAGGTCGTGATCGACGCCGCGGTCGTCGCCGGCCGGCGCAAGCCCACGCTCCGCTCCGCCGCCAAGGCCCCCGAGCCGACGCAGGACGCGGCCTGATGCGTTCCCGGCCCCTTCGGGCTGCCGAGTCTTTCCTTTGCAGGCTGGAAGCGGGGTTCCGTGACGAACCTTCTGTCGCGTGCCGTGTCCTCGGCTCTTCGCCTCCTAAACTTCAACTTCGAACGTTAACGCGGGCCGGCGGCCCGCTCACCAATGCGCGTAGTCGCCTTTTTCCAGGCCCTTCGCGAACTCGACGAGCAATTGGACGCAGCGCTCCACATCCTGCAGGTCGACGACTTCGCTCGGGGTGTGCATGTAGCGCAGCGGGATGCTCACCAGCCCGGTCGCCACGCCGCCGCGGCCCATCTGGATCGCGCGGGCGTCGGTCCCTGTCGGGCGCGGATCGGCCTCGGTTTGGAACGGGATGCCCAACTTTTTCGCCGCCGCCAACAGGCGGGCGTGGACCTTCGGATTGATGTTGGCGCCGCGGCAGATGATCGGGCCGCCCCCAAGCTTCGTCTCGCCGAACTTGCGGTTGTCGCAGTCGGGATGGTCGGTCGCGTGCCCTACGTCCACGGCCACGGCAATGTGGGGGTTCACCAGGTAGGCCGACGTGGTGGCCCCGCGCACGCCGATCTCCTCCTGGGTGGTGGCGACGCTCACCACCTTGGCGGCTAGTTTCTTCCTCTCGCGGGCGAGGCGCACGAGTGTCTCGCCCACCACATACGCGCCGACCTTGTTATCAAAGGCGCGCGCGGTGCCGATGCTGCCGTTGATCAACTCCAGTTCGTGGTCGTAGGTCGCGACATCGCCGATGGTGACCCGCGAAAGGGCGTCGGCCTTGTCGCGCGCCCCGATGTCGATCCAGATCTCGTGCTTCTTCGGCACCTTCTTGCGGTCCTCCTCGTCCATCAGGTGGATGGCACGCTTGCCCGTCACACCCTTAACGGGGCCGGCGGCGGTCTGGATGATGACGCGTCGGCCGGAGATGACGCTCAAGTCGTGCCCGCCGATCGTGTCGAAGTAGAGATAGCCGTGGTTGTTGACGTAGGTGATGATGAGCCCGAGCTCATCCATGTGGCCGGCGAGCATGAGCACCGGATCGCCCTTGGGGTTGAGCGTGGCGATGCGGTTCCCGAGGGCGTCGTTCGCGTACGCGTCGGCCGCGGGTTTCACGTGCCGGTCGAAAACGGCCTGGGCCTCGGCCTCGTAGCCGGAAGGCGAACGGGCGTGGAGCAGTTCGGCGAGAAAAGCGGGGACTTTGTAGGCGGGCATGGTCGGGAGTTGTGTAGGGGGAGTGAGAGGGAACCGTGGATCACGGCAAGCGGAGCCGGAAGAACCCGCAAAATCCGAGGCCACCACGAATCACACCAAAGGCACGAAAGGGATCGAGGTCTGGTATGGTGAAGTTTCTGCAGGGAGTTTGCCCACGGAACGCACTGAAAACGCGGAAGATCCAGACGCTTGCCGC
>JBEGJD010000445.1:0-5999 GCA_041184765.1 Verrucomicrobiota bacterium
GCGGCCGATGGCTTCCCGTACTTCCCGTCCTTTCTGTTCAAACTCGGCCTGACATTCTCAGGCGAGTTCCCAGCCGGATCGGTAAGTTCCGCGGATGATCGGGTCGGCTTCAGGCACGCCCGGGACGCGCAGATTGGCGGCGTCCCACTCGATCGGGCGTTTCAGGCGCAGCGCCAGGTTGCCGAGGTGCGCGAGCTCCGTGAGGTGCGCGCCGTAGCCGAAGTGGCTGCTCGCGGGTTCGCCTCCCTTGCAGGCGTCGATCCAGTCACGGTGATGCCCGTTGGAACGCCGGAGCGTCGCGGCCGGCTTCGGCGCGGTGCGCAAGGCTTCGGGAAACAAACGCGGGGCGCCGCCGGCGCCGTCGCATTGGATCACTCCCTTCTCGCCAACGAAGATCACGCCGCGGCCCGGCAGGGGAAACGAGCCCATCGCGGCGGGAACCGCGGGCTTCAGTCCTCCGTCGTACCAGGTAAGCCGCGCCGGCGGCAGCACTCCGCGGGCCGGAAAATCGTAGTACACGATGACGCCGTGCGGCGCGATTTCCGCGTCCATCGGACCAGCACCGACCGCGCTGACGCGGGTCGGTGCGGGCAGGTCGAGCGCCCACGTGGCGCAGTCGAGGTCGTGGCAGCCGAAGTCGCCCAGGCTGGAGCCGCCGAACGCCCAGAAGTCGCGCCATGCCACCGGATGGTAGGCGGCGTGAAACGCCCGCGGTTCGCGCGGTCCGAGCCAGAGGTCCCAGTTGAAACCTTCCGGCAGCGGGGATGAGCCCTCGGGCCGCGTGGTGAGCGCGGGGTTCCAGCGCTTGGTGCCGACCCACGCGTGCACCTCGCGCACGGCGCCGATCGTACCCGCGCGGATGTGCTCGACGGTCTCGCGCATGCCGACGGTCGAGTGCCCCTGGTTACCGGTTTGCGTGGCGAGCCCGGTCTCCTTGGCGACGCGCGCCACCTCGCGGGCCTCCCAGAGGTTATGGGTGAGGGGCTTCTCGCAGTACACATGGCGGCCGGAGCGCAGGGCGCGCAGTGAAACGGTGGCGTGCAGGTGGTCCGGCGTCGCGCACAGCACCGCGTCGAGGGACTTCTCCCGGTCCAGCATGACGCGGAAATCCTCGTACTCGGCGCAGCGGAAGCCCGGCTGCGTTTTTCCGTGGTGCTTCTCCGCCGCGGCGCGCGCCGGGGCGCGGCCGCCCGTGCCCTTGTAGTAGAAGGCCTCGAGGCTGAACTCGCGCGCAGGGTCGGCCACCGCGGCCACGCGAACATCGGGCAGATCGAGTAGCGCCTTGAGATTCTGGAGCCCGCGTCCGCCTACGCCCACGACACCGACATTCACCCGCTCGCTCGGCGGCACGAACCGCGGCCCGCCAAGCACATGGCGGGGCAGGAACGTGAAGGCGGTCGCGGCCACTGAGGCGGCCCGGACGAATTGCCGGCGGGTGGAGGGAGTGACTTTCATGGGGCGAGAATCAGGGGTGCGAGAGGAGCCTGACGTGGTCCGGCCCGTGGCGCGACAAAAGATCGAGCGTCATGCGGCGGCCGTTATCCCGATCCGGCCTCATGGCGCTCCCCCTTATGGAAAGAAGCACCCTTTCAAACGAAGAGCCACAACGAGACGAGACTCAGCGCGCTGCCTGCATCCGGCGCACGGCCTCGACGAGCGTGGCGCGCGGACAGCCGAAATTCAGGCGCAGGTGCGTGCCGGGCCGCGCTCCGAAGGGAGCGCCGTCGCTCAGGCCGACGCCGTGCCGCTCGAAATGCGCCACCGGATCCGGAATCCCCAGGCCGGCCACGTTCATCCAGAGCAGGTAGGTGGCCTCGACGGGCGCCTCGATCTTCAGGCCGGGCAAGGCGCGCGGAAGGGCCTCGATGAGGTAGTCGCGGTTGCCGCGCAGGTAGGCCAGCAGCTGCTGGCGCCACGACTCGCAATCGCGATAGGCCGCCTCGCACGCCGTGAAACCGAGACACGTCACCTCCGCCACAATCCCCGCGGCGGCGCGGTTGAAACGGGCGCGGAGTGTGGCGTCAGGAATGATCGCAAGCGAGGTGCCGAGACCGGGCACGTTGTATGTCTTGCTCGGCGCCATGAGCGTGACCGTGCGCGCCGCGAGCGCGGGCGAGAGCGTGGCCGACGGCACGTGCGGCAGCGCCGGATCCAGGATCAGGTCGCAGTGGATCTCGTCGGAGCAGAGGACGAGGTTGTGCCGGACGCAGAACTCGCCGAGCCGTTCCAATTCCGCGCGGCGCCACACGCGCGCGAGAGGGTTGTGCGGGTTGCACAGATAGAAGAGCCGGGTCCGCGGTGTCACCGCCCGCTCCAGGGCGTCCCAGTCGATCTCCCACTTCCCGCCCGCCAGCGTAAAAGACACGCCGACGGGTGAACGACCGCTATTGCGCGGCGCGGAGGTGAACGGCGGGTAAACCGGCGTGAGCGTGAGGACCTCGTCGCCCGGGCCGGAGAACGCCTGCGCGGTGACATTGAGCCCGACCACGAGGCCCGGCAGCCAGACGATCCACTCGGGATATACTTTCCAACCGTAGCGCTGCGCGAGTGCTCCGGTCACAGCCTCGACCGTGGCGGCGGTCGGGCGCGCGTAGCCGAAGACCCCGTGGTCCACCCGGGCGCGCAACGCGTCGAGGATCGGCGGGGCCGAAACGAAATCCATGTCGGCCACCCAAAGCGGCAGCACGTCGCGGCCGGCGTACTTCTGCCATTTCTGGGAGTCGGTGCCGCGGCGCTCGGGGGCATGATCGAAGTCGAAACGGGTCATGGATTCCCCGAGGAGATGACGTTTCGGCCGCGTCGCGCGACGATTTTTCCCGCCGGCGGGCGCAGGGCGTGCAGCTTTTTCCCACCGGCCCGCGGGGCCGTCGCGCCAAGCCGCGACCAGCACGCGACTTAGCCGGTTCGGCTTCTTGGTCCGCGAACTGCGACAGGAGTGGCTCCACAACCATTATAACCCAGGAGAAAAACCATGAGACTCGTACGCTACACCCAGCCCGCCCTGAGCCGCAGCCTGGCCCCTCTGCCGGCCGGCCTGCCTCGCTCGCCGTGGTCCGGCCTTGAAACCGAGATGGATCGCTTCTTCGAGGCGGCCCTCGGTGACCTCGCCGGCGTCGGCCTCGCCGAAAACCGCTTCCCCGTGGATCTCTACGAGGACAAGGACAACATCTACGTCCGCGCCGAACTGCCGGGAGTCGCGCGGGCCGACCTCAACGTCGAGATGGTGGAGGATTACCTGACCCTGGCCGGTTCCCGCAAAACGCCGGCCTCCGAGGGCGTGAAGGAGGAGTCGTTCTCCTTCAGCCGCTCGATTTCCATTCCGGAATCCGTCCAGGCGGAAAAAGTATCCGCCGTCTTCGAGAACGGCGTGCTCCTCGTGACGCTCCCCAAGCGCGAGGAAGCCAAGCCGAAGAAGGTCACCATCGCGGTGAAATGAACCGCGGGAATCCGCATCATCAACCCAGGAGAAAAACCATCATGTCACTCATCAACACCCTCATCCCCTCGTTCAACCGTGCGCCCGCCCGCCGCCATGGTCGGGCGAGTTCGGTCGACATCGGCCCGGCGGTAAAGCCCGCCTATGAGATCCGGGAGACCGATGAAGCCTTCGGCGTCACCGTCCACCTGCCCGGCGTGGCGAAGGACGGCCTTGAACTCACCGCCGAGGAGGGCGTCTTCCGCGTCGTCGGCCGGCGCACTTGGAAGCGTCCGGAGGCGTGGACCATCCTCTATCGCGAGACGTCCGACGTGCCGTACGAGCTCGTGCTCCAGCACGAGAACGTGATCGACGTGGACAAGATCCACGCCGAGCTGTCGGACGGCATCCTGCGGATCTCGCTGCCGAAGTCGGAGGCGATCAAGCCGCGCAAGATCGCGGTGAGCTGAACCGGGCGCGCCGCCCCCTTAAGCAGCGGGCGAGGTAGATCCACAACCGCCGGGGGCGCCGCTCCCGGCGGTTTTTTTGCCGGCGTTCGGTCGGGACCCGGTTTGCCGTTGACCCGGCCGGGGCGCGGAAATCCAGTCGCGCCTTATGTCGCTCATTGCCGCCCTGTCGACGTCGCCCCAGGCGGCGGGAGACTGGATTCTCGCGATCCTGAACATCGTCTGGATCGACATCGTCCTCGCCGGGGACAACGCGGTGGTGATCGCCCTGGCGGTGCGCAACCTGCCGGCGCGCCAGCGCATGATCGGGATCGCGGCCGGGGCGGGAGCCGCGGTGTTGCTCCGCATCGGGCTGACCTTCGTCGCCACGCAGCTGCTCGCGATCCGCTTCGTGCAGCTGGGGGGCGGCCTCATGATCCTGTGGATCGCCCTGAAGCTGCTGAGGCAGAACGAGGGAGCCCCCGAGGAGGGCGGGGCAGGCGCGCGAGGGCTCTGGCAGGCGGTCTGGATGATCGTCGTGGCGGACGTTACCATGTCGCTCGACAACGTGCTGGCGGTGGCCGGCGCGTCGCGCGGGCACTTCGGCCTCCTGATGTTCGGGTTGGCCCTGAGCATCCCCCTGGTGGTGTTCGCCAGCAATATGATCTCCCGGCTGATGGCGCGGTTCCAGGTCGTCGTGTTCATCGGCGCGGCGATCCTCGGCAAGGTCGGCGGCGAAATGATCCTCTCCGATCCGGTCGTCGCCGGTGTGGTGCAACCCTGGTGGGCGGGCGTGACCGGCGCGGCCGACGCGGCGCGCGCGTACTCACGCCTGCAGCTCGGCGTCGAGGTGGTCTTCGGCGCGGCGATTTTCCTGCTCGGCTGGGTGCGGCGCCGGCCGGCGGCCGCCGCTGCGGCCTGAGGGGCGATCGCCTTTGACAAACCGCGGGCGCGGGTTGTGTCCTGCCCGCATGAAGCGTTTTTCCGTTACGTCGCCGTGGCGGTGGCTGCCGCTGGTGTTGGTGCCGCTCCGTGGCGGGGCGGCCGAGCCCGCGGAACTCGCGTCCGTGGAGGTCGCGGCGCGCGGGGAGTCCCCGGACTTCCTCGAGCATCTCGTCGACTCGACCCTGCGCCTGCTCGGCATCAATTCCTCGGGCAATACGCTCACCCATTTCGCGGTGGCGGCGGCGATGTTGATCGTCGCTTTACTCGGTCGCCGCATCGTCACGGGGCTGCTCTTCCCGATGCTGCGGCGGGTGGCGGAACGGACGGAGACCACGCTGGACGACAAGCTCTTCCCGGCGCTGGAGCGGCCGGCGGCTGCGTTGGTCACCCTCACCGGCCTTTTTTCCTCGCTGCGGGTGCTGAAGCTCTCGGTGGAGGCCGACCTGTATATCGGCCGTGGCTCGCAAGTGGCGTTTTCCCTGACCCTCTTCTGGGCGCTCTGGTGCGCCCTTGCGGCGCTGCTGGAGCATGCCGGCGAGGTCTCGCGCGAGCGGAACCTCGGGGTCGCGGCGTTCATGCCGTGGATCCGCAAGACCGCCCTGACGCTCTTCGCGATCCTCGGCGTGCTGCTCACCGTGCAGGGGCTCGGGTTCGACGTGAAGGCGCTGCTCGCGGGTCTCGGCATCGGCGGCCTCGCTTTCGCCCTCGCGGCGCAGGACACCTTGGCGAACGTCTTCGGCGCGATCGTCGTGGCGGTCGACCAGCCGTTCCGCGTCGGTGACTCCGTGAGGATCGGCGCGAACGTCGGTAAGATCGAGGACGTCGGCCTGCGCTCGACGCGCGTCCGCCTGCAGGACCGCTCGCTGATGGTGATCCCCAACAAGACGGTCGCGTCAGACACGATCACCAACCTCTCGCGTTTCACCGGCCGCCGCTTCGAGCAGGTGATCGGCCTGACCTACTCCAGCCGGCCCGATCAACTCCAGGGTATCGTCGCCGACATCCGAGCACTCCTGCTGGCGCGGCCGGAGGTGGAACGGAAGGATGTGCATGTCTATTTCCGGGAGTTCGGCGCGTCTTCGCTCGACCTCTGGCTCGCCTACGAGGTGAACGAGCCCGACTTCGGTCGCTCGCTCGCGATCAAGCAGGAGATCAACCTCGAGATCATGCGCGCGGTCGAGGCCCGCGGCCTC
>JBEGJD010000446.1:0-6722 GCA_041184765.1 Verrucomicrobiota bacterium
TGCCGGGGAAGGGCTTCACGCGATCGCCGCATTACCGCTTTGCGCGGAGCCCCGGGCCCCTCAGGGTCGGTGTCGATTCGCCAACCCGATGCGCCGCTTCCTTCACCTCCCGGTGCTTTTCATGGCCACGTTGTTCGTCGTCAGGGCGGCCGCTGCGGAACGCGCGCCCAACTTCATTGTCATCCTGGCCGACGACCTCGGTTGCGGTGACATCAGCCTCTACGACGGCTGGGTGCGGACACCGCGGATCGACCGCATGGCGCGGGAGGGAATGATGTTCACGGATTTTCACTCCAACTCCTCGGTCTGCAGCCCGACGCGCGCGGCGTTCCAAACCGGACGTTACCAGCAAAGGGCCGGCATCGTGGATGTAATCGTCGGTCGCGACGCCGCGGAGAAAGGCCTTTCGCCGCAGACGCCGACCCTTGCGAAGGTGCTGCGGCAGGCCGGCTACGCGACGGCGTTGTTCGGCAAGTGGCATTGCGGGCATCTCGATGAATCGAATCCGACGCGGCTCGGGTTCGACGAATTCGTCGGCTTCTTGAACGGCGGCGCGGATTACCACCGCCACCAGGCATGGCGCAACGGGCTCAAGGTGGAGAATGTCGAGGGCTACTCGACCGACATCATCACCGAGCGCAGCATCGACTTCATCAAGCGGCACCGTGACCGGCCGTTCTTCCTGCACATCGGCCATCAGGCGGTGCACAACCCCTACCAGACGCGCGCCGACACTCCGGAAACGCGCGCGGCGGACTGGAAGCAGAACAGCGTCGGCGACGTTAACCGTTCGCGCTACCGGACGCTCATCGAGGACCTTGATCAAAGCGTGGGCCGGGTGCTCGACACTCTCGGAGACCTCGGTCTGGCGCAGAACACCCTCGTGTTTTTCTGGTCGGACAATGGCGACGTTGGGATGACGCCACGACCGCGGCCCTACCGCGGCACCAAGTTCAGTCATTACGAAGGAGGTCATCGCGTGCCCGCGGTCGCGTGGTGGCCCGGCCGGATCAAGGCGGGGACGCGATCGGACGCGCTGATCGCCGGATTCGACCTTTTCCCGACCCTCGTGGAAATCGCGGGTTCCGGCGCGAAAGCGCCACCGAACCTGGACGGCATCAGCATCCGGGGGCATTGGCTCGCCGGGGAGCCCTTGCCGTCACGGGACCTGTTTTTCGGCTATGAGCCCAAGCTCGGCACCGCGATGCGACGGGGCGACTGGAAGATGATCCTGAAAAACGGCGAGGCGCAGCTCTACAATCTGAGGGACGACGTGAAGGAGACTCGCGACCTCGGGTTGGAAAAACCGGAGATCGCGGCCGCGATGCGGCGTGCGATCGAGGAGTTCAAGCGCACGGTGACGCCGGACAGCTGAAACCAACCGCGGCCCTAAGGGGTCAGTCCGCTGATTGTTGAAAACTGGTCAGGAGGGCGGTCTTGGCGGCCCGGAATTCCGGTAGTGCGGATGGTGGCGTGGGGGCCGGGAGCGTCACTTGGCAGCCGGGATGGCGAGTCGCTTGCGGATCCAGTGTGCGGGGGGCCGGTATCACTTGATCAATCGCGCGAACCTGCAGCTCGACGTGTTTGCGGCGGGGGGCGATCGCGTCCTTCGTGCGAACGTTGCAGGCCGCGGTGGGGCGATTCCGGGGCGGTTTAACGCCGCCGTGCCCAAGGCTTGGATCGCCTCTCCGCTCCGGATGGGAACGCCCTCTTCCTTGCGCGCGAACTTATGCCGGCGGGCGAGCCGGATCGTGGTGGAAGGGGCGTATCTCGGGGCGTAATCAGGACGCCTGAATCGCCTGATTGAATCAACAATCAGCGGACTGACCCCATCGGGCCGCGCATTGGTGGCGCATTGCCGTTGCCCGGGGGTGAGGTCACAAGCCGGGCTCGCCTGACGGGAAAAAACCCGCCACGCTGGACTTTCTACTGCTTATGACCCGCTTGAGCAGCATTCCTGTGAACTCCAACCGCCTTCCCATCTGCCGCCTGCTCCAACGTGCCTTGCTCGCCGCCTGCGCGACCGCCCTAGCCGCCGGCGGGCTCCCCGCCCAGACCGCGCCGCGCCCGGCGAAGCCCGAGGCCAGGGAGGACGTGGTGGAGTTGTCCCCGTTTGTGATCGCCACCGAGCGGGAGACCGGCTGGTCCGCCAACGACACCCTCACCGGCACGCACACCAAGCAGGCGCTGAAGGATCTGCCGGTGAACATCGATGCGATCACCTCTGATTTCCTGGACGATCTCGGCCTGTTCACGGCCGACGAGGCGGCGCAGTTCGTCGCCAACGTCTATGCCCTGCCGCTGATGGAGAACGACAACCAGGGCGGCAACTTCTCGTTCCGCGGTATGACTCAGGTGAACAACATCAGCCGGAACTACTTCCGGTGGTTCATCCCGAGCGACACGTACAACGTGGAGCGGATCGATTTCGGCAAGGGCTCCAACTCGCTGATCTTCGGCGCGGTCGAGCCGGGTGGGCAGGGGGCGGCCTTCACCAAACGCCCGCAGGCGCGGAATTTCGGCGAGGTGCTCGCCTTCCGGAACAGCGAGGGGGCCTACCGCTACCAACTGGACTACAACCGCCGCCTGACCTCCACCCTCGCGCTGCGGCTCAACCTGGTCCGCCGGCAGGAGAAGACGTTCCAGGATGCGTCGGCCTACAAGTTCGAGGGCGAGACGATCGCCGCGGTCTGGCGGCCGTTCCGCCGAACCTCGATACGGGTGGAGGCCGAGCAGGGCCAGTACGACAACACGCGCGGCTTCGCCGGGATCAACGTCTGGGAGCAGTCCGCGCGCTCCAACGCGTGGTCCGTCGCCGGCACGTACTACACCTCGGACGGGGCCTGGGTCCTCCAGGCCGCGCAGTCCGTCGCCGACCGCGCAACCACCAACTCCGTGTCGGGCGGCCAGCCGTCGCTCATTGAGGGCCGCTTCGTCGACGTCCAGATGCGCAACGCCGCCGGGCTGGTGACCGGGACCAAGCGGGTCGCGGGTCTGCCCAAGCGCTACAATATCCGCGGCGGCTTCGACCTGCAGGCGCGACCGTTCAACACCTACTCGATCACGATCGAGCAGGGTTTCGGCCCGGTGACCGCGGAGCTGTCCTATAACCACCAGAACCAATCCTCCGAGCGGAACGACAACTCCTTCGACACCACGATCAGCGTCGACGTGAACGGCCGGCCGTTCATCGACGCGGCGTCCGACCGGAAGCACTTCGGTACGGACACCGACGCGTTCCGCGCGGCGGTGGTCTACCAGTGGAAGCCGGCGCGGTGGATGGAGCAGGTGCTGGTCGCCACGGCGGAGTACAACGAGAGCTCGCAGGACAACTACCGGCTGCAGGGGTACAACGTGCGTCCCCTTCTCAGCGGGGCGGCGACGGCCATCAACACCACCACCGACCGCGGCCGGCTCCGCCTCTACCTCGACGACCCGCAATTCTACTCGCGCGCGCTCTTCGATCGCCTGCAGTTTGACACCCCGCCGGTCACCGGCGCGGTCGACATGCGTATGCTGGGCTTCTTCGCTTCTGGCACGGATGCGGCGAGCGGCACGCAGTTCGTGCGCAGCGCGGCCGCGACCTTCTCCGCCTCCGGCCGCTATTTCGGCGGCCGCCTGCAATCGCTGCTGGGCGTCCGCCGCGACACCAACCGCGAGTACGGCTACACCACGACGCGCTACTTCGGCCCTTTCCGCGAGGCCATCCGCCCGCCCAAGTACCAGGACGCGCTCCCGGGCGACTACATCGAGAACCCCTCGCAGAACCTCTCCTACACCACCGTCACCGGCGGTCTGACCTTCGCGGTCACGCGCGACGTGAACCTTTACGGCACGTACTCCGAGTCGTTCCGCTTCCAGGACTTCGTGACCTTCGACAATGTGCGCTTCGGACCGATCATAGGCACCACGCGCGAGATCGGTCTCAAGGGCAATCTCCTCGGGGGGCGCGCCGCGGTGACCCTCGGTGTCTTCGACATCGACCGCGAGAATGTCCGCCTGACTTACAACAACATCATTCCCCTGAGCGCCGCGCAGCTCGAGGACCTGATGAACCCCAACGACGTGCTGCCCGGGAACCCGGCCTACCGGTACAGCGCGCCGGGCACGGCGAGCGCGGCCCGCAACTACCAGGCGACGGAGAACTCGCGCGGCGCGGACCTCACCCTGATGTTCCGGCCTACCAAGGAGCTGCAGCTCCGCTTCACGCTGGCCCACACCAAGGTCATCGGCATTCCCGACCTTGCCGCGTTCCGTGGCTACTACAACGCCGCGGTGGCCCGCGGGAACGAGAGCCCCGCGGTGCTGGCGACCGCGAAGCAACTCCTCGACTCGCTCGATCTGCCCGGGCGTCGGGCTGGTCCCCAGGCCTCGCCGTGGTCGGGGAGTTGGGTGATCGACTACGCGTTCGCGCGGGAGGGCGCCGCGGTGCTGCGCGGCCTCCGGGTCGGCGCGAACGGCAGCTGGCGCGATGATTACCTTATTGGCAGCCCCGGCGGCCAGCTGATGATCGGGGGCCAGCGCCACCCGGTGAACGCTTACGTGATGCGCGACCAGAAGATCTGGGGCCAGCTGGTGCGGGTGCGCCTCGGCGTGAAGAACCTCGTCGACCTCGAGAACCGCTTCATCCGCAAGACGGGCTTCACCACGATGGCGAGCGGCGCGAACGTCTACACCTACTCCTATGTGATGCCGCCGCAATACGACGTCACGGCCTCGGTCAAGTTCTGATCCGCTGGGTCGGTCCGCTGGCGATGGGGTCAGGCCGCTGATTGTTGATTACCCCGGGGGAAAGTGACTTTGCGGATCCGAGGCTCCGCCTCGTTTCGGTCCATAATCAACATTCAGCGGCCTGACCCCATCGCCGTACCCAGCAGGCGCTTCATGGCTTCGCCCATCGCCTCGCCGATGAGGGTGTAGGTCTCGGCGTTGGAGTTCCAGTGGTAGCCGTGGTTGTTCGGGGAGTCCGCGACTTCGCGCCAGAATGCCTGGGTGCCGACAAACGCGACGTTGCCCGTGAATTCCGGCCGCGCCGCCACCGCCGCCTGCGCCCGCATGAGGGCGAGCGCGCGGGGGTGTTTCTCGGTTGGACCGGTCATGCCGGTCTCCCCGATCACAAACGGCAGCGCCGGCACTCCCAACTCGCGCCGCACGTCCCGGATGAAGTGGGCGAGGTTCACCTCGTACTCGGCCGTGAACTGGTCGTTGACGCGGTCGTTCCAGCCTTGGTGCCACGCGAAGCCGGCGAGCACAAACCGGCCATCGCTGCCGGGCACGAGCTCCGGGAGCCGGGCGAGCGCGGCCCGCGTGAGGGCGATCATCTCGCGATAATAGCGGCCGACGATCGCCGGGTCCTGCGCGACGGCGGCGTCCTGCTTCGCACCGAGGGAGTAGGGCGGACGGCCCGCGCTCGGCGGACGGAAGTCGACCCCGAGGCTTTTGCCACCCCAAGCGCATTTGATGAGCAGCACCGGCTCTTCGAGCGCATCACCCACCACCCAGCCGAAACCGAGTTCGGGTCCGATCTTTGCGGGGCGGGTGGGTTCCGGCAGCGCGCCATAGCCGACGGTGAGTGGCCCGTGGCGTTGAAGATAGGAAATCCACACGTCGTCGCGCTTGCGCCACTGGCCGTCGGCCGCCGCGTACTTCGCGAAGCGGGGTGCGGTCGCGGGATTTTTCAGGAGAAACTCGAGGGAGCCGCGACCACCGTTGCGCTGGGGGTCGGCGGCGACGAATCCGTGGCCCTCCATGTTCGACTGCCCGGCGAGGATGAAAACATTCACCCGCTTTTTCTCCGCCGCGACTGCCGTGGAGAATCCCAGGACGGAAAACGCGATGAGGGGGAGCAGGACTTTGAACACTGGTTTCATGGATTGAGTGCGTGAAGGGGTGGAAAACAGGCCTCGGCAATGAGCGCGGGGAGTCGGGCTCGGCCGGTGTTCATTGGAAGGCCGAGGGTGGCTGCGGCTTAACTCCGAGCTTGAGGTAGTTGAATCCACTGGCACGCGGCTGGTAGTTGCCGACGATGTCCACGCTGCGATCGGCGGTGATGGCGGATTCCATCTCAAGACACCAGTAGGCGGCGTTGATGATGAGCCGGCGCAGCCCGGCGCTCTGGAGGTCGGTGCCGCTGCCCATCGTGGAATGAAACACGCGGGCCTGCTTGCCGTTGCTCGTCTGCCAGGACTTGACCCACGCGACGGGCAGCGGCTCCAACTTCGGATTTGGCGCGTCGTCGTGATTGCGGCCCGTCAGGGGCTGCCCCCAGACGAGCGCGGTGCAGTCGGCCGGGAGGGCGGCACCCTGCTTGTAGGTTCGATAAACGTCGGAGTCTCCCCAGATGTCGCTGACGCCGCGGAGAACGGGATGCTGCCGTTGTTCGGCCACGAGGATACCGCGCGTAGAGTCGGCCTGCCACCGGCCGTGATGCCCCAGGAAGCTGCCGCCCAACACATCCTCGCCCCAGCGCACCTGTTTGCCGTTGAGTTGGTAGGGTAGTGGTCCCCGGAAGCCGTGGTTCGCGGTGCGCAGCGCGATGAACGGCCGTCCGGAATCCACATACCGCACGATCTGCCGCTGTTCCGCCAGCGGGAGCGTGAGTAACCGGGTGAAGAACACGACCAGGTCCGCCGAGGCGAGATGCTCCAGGCCGGGGATGTGGTGGGGCTTGAAATCGGCTTCCTTACCCTTCTCCGGATAAACCGGAAGGGTGGGGTCCACCT
>JBEGJD010000447.1:0-2752 GCA_041184765.1 Verrucomicrobiota bacterium
ACGGGAGTAGCTGAGCATCACGAACTCGACGCAACGCCGGTCGGCCGGTGTGCGCCCTAGGAAACACTCGCCGTAGACCTTCGCTCGAATGAGCGGGCCGGGCTCGTCACGATGCAACGGACACAAAACAACCACCCTCGCCGGATACCGCTGTGCGAAGCGCACCACCGTGCGAAATTGGTGCACGGCATCCTCGGGCGTCGTCGCCAGTCCGAAGTGCAGCACAAAGTTGACCTGCGTCGCCTTGGCGTCTTCGGCCGGAGCGGATCCGCCGTCCTCCCGCCACAACTCGGCGAGGCTGCGCCGGATACGGTCCACCGGCACCTCGAGTCCGGGCAGAGCGTCGAAATTGGCCGACATGTCCGACCGCTCAGGGTTGCCGCCAGACGTGGCGGTGCCGTGCCAGCAGCGTGTCGGCGCCGGCCGGGCCCCAACTGCCGGCTGCATAGGCATCCATTCCTGACCGTCCCGCCGCGGCCCACGCGTCCAGGACCGGCGTGTAGAGCCGCCACGAGGCCTCCGCCTCGTCGCCGCGGATGAACAGCGTCCCGTCACCCACCATGGCGTCGAGCACCAGCCGTTCGTAGGCCTCGGCGGTATTGGAGCCGAAGGTCGTGGCGTAGCGGAAGCTCATCTTCACCGGCTGCGTGCGGGTCTCGAGTCCGGGCACCTTGGTGTTGAGGATCATGCTCAGGCCTTCGTCGGGCTGCAGCTGGAAAGAAAGGGTGTTGCCCGCGAGATCGAAGCGGGCCGTTTCCCCCGCGAATAACGTCCCCGGCGGACGGCGGAAGTTCACCGCGATCTCGGAAACACGACGCGCGAGGCGCTTGCCGGACCGGAGGTAGAACGGCACGCCCTGCCAGCGCCAATTATTGATCGAGAGCCGCAGCGCCGCGTAGGTCTCCGTCGCCGAGCCGCGGTCGATCCCCTCCTCCTCCAGATAGCCGCGTACCGGACCGCCGCCGATCATGCCGGCCGCGTATTGCGCCCGGGCGACATCCCCCTCCGGACCGGTCGTCAGCGGTTGGATCGCATTCAGCACCTTCACCTTCTCGTCGCGGATCGCCTCCGGATCCAATGAGCCCGGCGGCTCCATCGCCGTGAGCGCGAGGAGCTGCATGGTGTGGTTCTGGATCATGTCGCGCAGTGCGCCGCTTTGCTCGTAGTAACCACCCCGCCCCGCCACACCGGCATCCTCCGCCACCGTGATCTGCACGCTGTCGATGTAGTTGCGGTTCCAAAGCGGTTCGAAGATTGCGTTGGCGAAACGCTGCACAAGCAGGTCCTGCACCGTCTCTTTACCAAGGTAGTGGTCGATGCGGTAGACCTGACGCTCCTCGAACACCGAGCCGATCACGCGGTTCAGCTCCCGCGCCGAGGCCAGATCACGGCCGAACGGCTTCTCGATCACGACCTTTGAATGCAGCGGACCGTTATGATGGCGCGCGGCAAGACCGCTCGCCCCTAGGTTCGTGAGAATCGGCGCGAAGACCGAGGGAGGTGTCGAGATGTAGAAAAGGCACTGCAGATCGCGGCCCAGTCCGCGTTCGATCGTGCCGATGTGCGCCGCCAGGCGATCGAAAGCCGCCCGCTCATCATAACCGCCCGCCACGTAGGTCGTCCGCGCCGCCACGCGCTCCCACACGCCCGCATCCATTTCCCGCCGCGAAAACTCCCGGATCGCACCCGCCGCCAGCGTCCGGAATTCCTCATCGGGAATCGATTTGCGTCCGAAGCCGACCAGATGGAAATCCGCCGGCAGCAGATTGTCGTGGGCAAGATTGTAGACCGCCGGGATCAGCTTGCGCGCGGTGAGATCACCGGACGCACCGAAAATCACGACCACCGTGGGCGGCGCGCCGCGGTGCTTGCTCAGGCCGTGCAGGAAGGGATGCCGAGGGGAATCCGTCATGGGAGGCGCCGTATTCCTCCCGAATCCTTCCCCGCCGCAAGGGAAATGGCCCCGCGTCAGCCGTGTCTATTTTCGCACGGACAGTTCGAGGATACGCCCTGGCAGCCAGCCCGCCTTGCCGCGCAGGTCCGTCGGCCGCGTGTACTCCAGGACGTAAATGAGCCCGGGAGCGCCCACGAACACATCAACGGGCCGTCCTAGCTGCGAAAGGAAGGTGGTCGTGCGTGCGTCCCAGCCGCCATCAGCCCTTCGTTCCATCTTGAGATGCAGCACATCAAAACCGTGCTCCTCGTCGGCTCCAGGCCCCGCCAGGAAACTCCCGAGGCGCCCCATGAGGAACCCGTTGCGCACCGACTCCGGCCACTCCCCGCCCAGCCAGAGCAACCCCGTGGGCGAGCTGTGGGCATTGAAAGTCGCGGTGGGCTTTCCGTACATCAAGCCGGCGGGTCCAAGGTTTCTCACCGGAAGCACGAAATTCAGTCCCGCCGGCGCTTCCGGCGTGTGCGGGTACCACTTCGTCCCGGCCGGCGCATCCCCCATCTGATAGGGGAAACCGTGGTGCCGTGGCTCCCGTCCGGTCTGCGGCGGAATCACGTGATCCATTTCCTCCGGCGCATGGGCATCGGGTCCGTTTGAAACCGTGAAAAGGTTGCCCGCGCCGTCCCACGCGAAGCTGTACGCGTTTCGAATGCCGCGCGCGACCACCTCGATCTGCGGCACCGGCGAACGCGGATCCATCCGCCACAAAGCCGCCGTGATGGGCGTCTCCCCGATCTTGGCGAAATGCGCGACTTTCCCTTCCTCTCCTCCATCCGTGCGCGAGCCGCTGCTCACGTAGAG